>JBDRWH010000207.1:0-3215 GCA_039802325.1 Caldifarciminota bacterium | reverse complement strand
TTCATTTGCTACTCATCTTTTGGAAAATGGGATTGACTTGAGATATATTCAAGAATTGTTAGGACATAAAAGTTCCAAAACAACTGAGATATACACTCATGTAAGCAACAAAGACTTTATAAGGATTAAAAATCCTTTAGACCAAATTCTGCAAAGGAGGAGGTGAAACATGATTAAGCCAAAGGGATGGATAGACGACATTGTCGTCTATCCAGCTATATTTGGACAAAAGGCGACACTGTCGTCTATGAATGAGTTATTTGAAATTCCAAATCATGTCTCTGGAAAGGCAAAAAGTATTTAAGGACTCATAATAATTTCCAAAATAGGAAGGTGAACTATGCCATACAAACGCAAATCGTGGAGGGAAAAGTTAGAGGATCGCAAAAATTTTCCAAAGGTTCTTTCATTTACTCCCCAAATGCCCTGTGGCAAGGCGCTGGCAAAATGGGGCGCAAAACATGGGGATTCGGTTGTTCTTGCCCCACATATTGAAGTGGATGAAATTATGAAAATAGTTCCCAAAGGTAAAGTGATTACCATTAAAGAAATTTGTGAAGAACTTGCTGAAAAACACAAAACTAAATATTGTTGTTCCCTGATAGCAGGAATCAGTATTATGACCGCAGCAAATGCGGCAGAAGAAGCGAGAATGAAAGGAGAGAAGAATATCACGCCTTACTGGCGCACACTTAAAGTTGGTGGAGTGCTGAATGAAAAATTTCCGGGTGGTGCAGAGAGACAAAAGAAACTTCTGGAAAAAGAAGGGCATAAGGTAGAAAAGAGAGGCAAAAAATATGTTGTGGTTGCCTTTGAAAAATGCCTGATGAGGTTATAGATGGAATTTTTGTATCTGAAAAATGTAGTGGTCGAGCTTGCTCGACATTTGCAGAGTAAACTCTGCCACTACCTACAGCTTTTGCAGACCAAGGTCTGCCACTACAATTTTATTAAAAGTCAACTCTTTATTAATACCAAGCATCATTAGAAATTAAATGGAGGGATTTATGCCTGAAATTATTATCAAAGATGTTAGTTTAGAAAACATTCTTGACCTCTGTCTGGTCTGTGTTCCTCAGGATAAGAGAGAGGACCCGGACTGGCAAAGGGGTATTGAAGAAAAAAGAATCTGGACATTTGAGATGCTACAGAAATGGGGTTCAATTGCTAAAGTTGGCTATGTTGATGGAGTTCCTGCGGGAATGATACAATATAGACCTGTGCCAGAAGAGAGTGTTGTTTGGATTGATTGCATTTATGTACACGATAAAAAATACTGGCGGAAAGGTGTAGGTAAAAATTTGCTTTTGAGTTTGATAGAAGATATGAAAAAACCACAAGAATGGTTTAATGATAAACCTGCTCAGGCGCTGGTTGTGAGTCCATTCCCCGGTCATTCAGAAGGGCAGTTATCAGCAAAAGAGTTCTTCACAAAATATGACTTTAAGCGGGTTGGCGAAAGTCAAGGTCTGTTATATTATCCATTAAAGAAAGATTTTGTATATCAACCGGCTGAGAAAGAATCACCTAAATATAATCCGCAGGCAGAAGATAAAGGCAAGGTTTTGATCTTCTGCGGACCGAACAGATGTCCTGCTGCATATCCATTTTTCTTAAAGAGAATGGAAAAATACATAAGAGAAGTTGATGATAAAATACCTATTTACTACATTGATATTTCAAAAGAGCCTGAGATTGCAAAAAGGCGTAATGTTGGTTATGGCGATTGTATTGTAAATGGAAGACTAATCGGTGCCTTTGTCCTTGATAAACAGGGCTTTCAGAATGAGGTGAGAGAGTTAATGTCGGAAAAAAATTAAAGAATTCCAAAGCCCAAATGTCAAATTCCAATTATTAAAAATTTCTGCATAAATGGTCCTTGATTACAGAGGATTTTAGAGTATAATTGAATTCATGGCAGAAACCGAGAAAGAAAATAGAAAAATTTTAATTAAAACTTTAGGTATTTAGGTGTTTAGGTAGTTTAGGAATTTGCATTTTGAGGAGGTCTATATGGCTTTTAAGGCACTATTTCTAGCACATTCACCGGATGGAGATTAGAAGATACATAGAAGTATCATTAATACAGGGAAATATTGGCTTCTGACCGTCGTTGTAAAAAATCAGGAAGAGGCACTCAAGGTTGCTAAAGAGACCTATGAGAAAGAAAAGATAGATGCTATATTATTATGTCCCGGATTCACACACAAGGATGTAGCGGAATTATTTGAGGCATTGGAAGGAAAGGTTTCAGTCAGTGTAGCACGGGGTGATGGTCCAAGTAACAGAATTGCCCAGGCAGTGATCCAGAAGGAATATTATGGTAAGTAGTAGAATCCCTCACCCTTTCCCTCTCCCTTAAAGGGAGAGGAATAAGGTGAGGGTGAAAAAGTTATGTCTGCACGACACTCCTTGGAAATTACTCAAATCAAAGAAAAAACCGAAGGAGAGCGGAATAAAAAGGATTAAATAATTTAACGAATGGAGATTTACAGCGCACCGCTATACTACGAAATTGCATTCAGTTTCTTTGATGTAAAGAAACAGATAGATTTGTTTGAGAGATTCATAAGAAAGTATAGCAAAATAAAAGTAAAAAGGGTCTTAGACATTGCCTGTGGTCCAAGTTTACAATTAAGGGAGATGGCAAAAAGAGGTTATGAATGCGTTGGGCTGGATGTAAGCCTTGCAATGTTGAATTATTTAAAGCAAAAGGCAAAAGAACAGGGGATAGAGATTGAAACTATAAAAGCCGATATGATAAATTTCAAATTAAAGAAAAAGATTGATTTTGCATTCATAATGATGGGTTCATTCGCATTCAAAGATAATCAAGAACTTTTAAGACATCTTGATTGTGTTGCAAATGCATTAAAAAGCGGAGGCTTATATCTGATTGAAAATATGCGGTTAGATTGGGTGAGTTTTAAGCCACAAACCTGGGTTATGAAAAAAAACAGAATATCAGTAAAAGCAAGATATGAACCAAAGCCGATTGATGCAATAGCACAGAAATTTGAGGACCTATTGACTTTTGAGGTGCATCACCATAACAAAAAATTGAAGTTACAAGAAAGAGAAATTTTGAAAGTTGTTTATCCTCAGGAATTTTTAGCACTTTTAAAACTAAATGGCAAATTTAAATTCCTGGGTTGGTTTGAACGCTACAGATTTAGAAAACTTGCGAATGGTAGTAACAATAATATCGTGCTATT
>JBDRWH010000206.1:0-3248 GCA_039802325.1 Caldifarciminota bacterium | reverse complement strand
CCGAAGCAGATGTTGACGGACAGAAGATGATAATCGCCCGCGAAATGAGAAACTTAAGGACAAGGCAAGAAATACAATTGAGAAACCGCGAAGGTTTCCCTGAATGGTGCGGCAAGGGTGAATGTGAACAGCACCGGACCGGTAAAGAATCTTGCTGTGGTGAGCATAATAAAGAACATGGCCGAAAGAATAAGTAGGTCATGCACAAGGGGAGGAGTATTTCTGCTCCTCCCTTTTGTTGTTTATGGTGCAGGGGCGCTGTCATTTAATATATCTGCTACCGATAATATCAATATGCTCAGTTTAAAAGAACCTGGTATTGTTTTCAGTCTCATTCCAATCTATGATTTCAAAGATCATTTTGGTCTTCATTACGACGGTGCATTCTCGCTGATAAACTTAACCCCGGAGAATCTTATCATTGAAAATTATCTAAGAATGGAAAAGACCATTGATTTTGAAGGAATTGGCAATAAGAATATTATTGCAGGAAAGATTTACAGTTTCTTTCCGGTTTCTTTCAAAATTTATCAGTTATTTGATTTTGGTTTATCTGATTCACTAAACTATTACATAAAAGACCGATACCTATTTGCTCCAGATATAAAATTCAGATACCGATATTTTCTTTCGGATTCAATCATTGACTACACTGAAGTTAAATTGGGCACAGGAATCAGGTTTCCACTGCCTTATTTCTTCTTCACACCCTATGGGGCAATGGGAATGCGGTATATCAACCAGAATCTATTATTTTTATATTCATTAGTTTTTGATTTTTCTTTCCCCTTAACTGGTGATTTTTCATTGAGTGCCTATTTGAAGTATGACCGCGCAGGAGAATCAGAGCATTCAACTCCAATAGCATTGGAATATGCTGATGACCCTTTCTTTGAGTATGAAAACCTTCATCAAACCCAGGAAATAAACATTACACTACATCGCCTGTGGTTAGACACAAGAATTTCAGGTTCTTTTCTGTTATACAAAAAAGATTTCTTCCCTGCATATGACCAGGCAAGGGCTGATAATGGATTTGTAATAAGTATCAATTACACAAAGATTATTGAAAGAAATATCGCATTATCTGCAGGTATTGAATCCGTTAATAACTATTCTTCTATTAATGATTTTGATTATACCCAAAATAGTGGATTACTGAATATCCGGTTGACATTCTGATTTGAACAGGGTATAATTCTCTTGTGAAGAAGAATTTGTTTATCATATCGGTCATAATCATTGCTTGTGGTGCGGGCTTTTTTTCTGTTTATTTGAATAACTCCCACCTTACTCGGATCTTTGAGCAGTCATCAGAAAATACATTTTTTCTACTTGCCAGTCTTGTGGATCACTATTTGTATGAATCAAAAAATAGCGATAAAGGCATTAGCAATATCAAGATAAATGAAATCTTTGATAAGATAGTTGAAACTTCAGACCTTCTGTATTTTGCAATGCTGGATGAAAATAAAAAGCCCGTGATATTCAGCACTCTATATGAGGACTATCTACCGATTAGAGGAGAAGGTAAATATGTGATAAAGACCCCTGCGGGCAATATTTTTCAGATTGAACGAAAGCTCTTTGATAAATATTTTGTTGCTGGTTTTGCATTGAGACCCCTGGAAAATATCCGATTTACAAATTCTTTTCTTATTATTTCTATTATTGGGATTTTTGCGGTCAGCACTTTGATTCTTTCGGTCGGTGTAATGCAATTTGAAAAATATAAAACTGCAAAAGAAAAGGAAGTTGCCAATTTGCGAGAAATCAATGCCCTTGCTGCAGGATTCAGCCATGAATTCAGGAATTCACTCCATACCCTATCGCTTCTTGCCCGCGCACTTAGCGGTGACGAAGCAAAAATCTTGAATGCCGAGATTGAAAGAATGAAGGCAGTGATGGATTCTTTGAAATTGTTGAGTCGGGCTGAAATAAAGAAAGAAAAGATAGAAGTCCAGGATTTGATGAATGAAGTACTCTCTATTTGTAAAGGAATCACACCCGAAGGTGTCAATGTAAATCAGAGTGTAAAGCCAAATCTTATTATCACCGGTGATTCGGTGCTTTTGACCACTGCCCTTGTTAATCTGATAAGAAATAGTATAGAAGCAAAGGCAAAGAATATAATGGTGAGCGGCTTTAAGAAGGGGAACAATATCTTAATAGAAATCATTGATGATGGCGCAGGAATTGATAAAAAAGATATCAACCGCATATTTGAACCATTTTATTCCAAGAAAGGGCAGACCGGCCTTGGTTTGTATCTGGTAAAAAAGATAATCACCGCGCATTATGGCAATATTGAAGTATATTCTGATAACGGAACGAAATTTGTAGTCAGTTTGAAAGAAGGTATGATATGAGGTTATTATTGATTGAAGATGAGCAGGCACAGCGAGCACTTTTGAAAAGAATTCTGGAAAAAGAAGGATACATAGTAAGCGAATCTGAAAACGGAAAGAAGGGGATAGAATTATTCACCAATGAAGATTTTGATATTGTTTTGCTTGACCAGCGGCTCCCGGATATGAGCGGAATAGAGGTGATTGAAAAGTTAAAAGAGATAAGTCCCATTGTTCCGGTGATAATGATAACCGCCTATGCCAATGTTCAGGATGCAGTCAAGGCAATGAAAATGGGGGCATTCCATTATCTTAACAAACCGGTTGACCCTGATGAATTGCTCATAACAATTCAGAAGGCGACTGATACACTCAATCTAAAGAGAGAAAATGAAGAATTAAAGAGACAGTTGAGGATAAAATATCAATCAGACCGCATTATCTATAAATCAGAAAAAATGGAAAAGGTGATGTCCCTTGTTTATCGGGCGGCTCAGAGTGATGCCAGTGTCCTGATCACCGGGGAGAGCGGAACCGGTAAGGAATTAGTTGCAGGTGCTATTCACAACTTATCAAAAAGAAAGGACAAAAATTTTGTGGTGGCACATCTTGCCGCATTACCTGAAACCCTGATTGAGGCAGAATTATTCGGGCATGAGCGTGGTGCTTTTACTGGTGCAGATAAAAGAAGAATCGGGAAATTTGAATTTGCTTCTGGTGGAACGATATTTCTTGATGAGATTGGGGAACTCCCTCAGGCTGTCCAGGTAAAATTGCTCCGTGTTCTCCAGGAGAAGAAGATTACTCGCCTTGGCTCCAATGAAGAAATACCCGTAGATATCAGAATTATCTGTGCGACAAATAAAGATATTGAAGAAGAAGTAAAGGCTGAAAGATTCC
>JBDRWH010000205.1:0-3266 GCA_039802325.1 Caldifarciminota bacterium | reverse complement strand
AGACTAAATGTCCGATTAAAACCACCCCCTCTTATCTCTTTGTCCGTGGCTAATAATCCAAGATATGTATCTATCAAAAATGTTTTCTTTAGTCTTAGAATATTACTGGCACTTACTTTATCACTACCAAGGCTGAAACTCCTCTCCGCAAAGGGAAGAATAAATGGCGTGTGGCGGTCAAGCCCAAAGATATAACCCATTGAATAATCTTTGAGGCTACCGGTATATTTGCTTGCACCAAGTGGGTCATTTATCATCCGTGAATAGAATACCTCAAGTGGTGTTTCAAAGAATGTTTTCTTTTCTATAAAGAACGGCCTTTTTTCTTCATAGTACAGGGCAGATGTGGTATTCACATCAATCTGCGGCACATCGGTCTCAATCTGGGAAAAATCGGGTGAAACCGCGAAATCAATAATATTATCATAATTAAAGTAGTATTTACCACCAAGACCAAGGCGTAGACTGGGTTCGGATAGTGTATCAATAATTAAACCACCCGATAAATAGGGTAAGAATTCAACCTTTTCCGGCTTTGCAATCCAGTCATCTATGTGCATCCGGGCATAATATGTCACAAGAAATTCATCACGCGTTTTGGGTGATAGGTGATAAACATTGAAAAATTCGATTGCCTTAACGCGCCCAAAATCAATTCGCCAGGTGTCTATATAGTTTGAATAAAACCTGAGACTCTGGAATGGAATCTGTATTTCTACTGTCCAGCAGGTATCTAAAATCTTCGCATCAGCAAACCAGATAAAATTATCAAGAATACAAGATTCAGATAGGAGTCTAGGTCTA
The DNA here is from genome assembly GCA_039802325.1 of Caldifarciminota bacterium. Classification (GTDB taxonomy): domain Bacteria; phylum Hydrothermota; class Tepidihabitantia; order SM23-42; family JAOAFX01; genus JAOAFX01. The sequence continues at coordinate 2,462 of JBDRWH010000205.1, read as the reverse complement.
ATTTCGATGCCAAATAAAACAGGTCCGCGAATTCCTTTTGGTGTTACCCAGAACAGATAGCCATCGGTTTTCGTCGTGGATGGATTGATGCATACCTCTACGCGGTCATCCTCAAGCATTTCCTTGGAGACGCCATGCTTTTTAGCATTTGCTCGGATTTTGTTCATCTCGTGCTCTACACAGATAAAACCAATATATAGATTTTTGTCGTCATATCCTACAAAGACGATCGTTTTAAGTGGGGCAATCTTTCCATATTCGGGGTCATCCAAAATGTAATTTCTGAAGTCCTTGTCTATCTTTGTTGCCTCTTCCCAACAGGGGTCATTGAGATAGCCATCAATCACCGGTGGCTTTGTAAGCCTGTTTGCCTCAAAATCATAAGGAACAAAGCCAAAAAGGAAATTCAGGGTAATAGGCAGCCCCAAACCTAAATGACAAAACATCCTTTTAGCCTTAATCATGCAAACTCCATGCCATTTGTAAAATCAAACGCATTTGAATTTTCTTCCATAATAGTCGCGTAGGTAACAAAGTCAATGTGCCGCGACTCTTTCAAAACTGCACAGCGTTCCCTTTTTCTTTCAATATCAAATCTATTGTTCTTCACCGCTGTAGAAAAACAGGCACCACAACCCTTCGCTGCCCAGCAATTGATACAATCATCTTCCGAATACATAATATACTCCTTTGCTATATTCATTATTTTATCTATCTCAATCCCGCTGTCAATATTTCCGATATTATAAGCCATCATTACTCTCTCGCAAGGATATATCCTGCCATCAGTATTAACAAAAATCTTCCGCAAACCTGGAATGCAACAGCCGTTCATTCCCATCGCTTCATAAGGTTCATCAATCTTCCTCAAATGTAACTGAACAAGAGGCTTCTCAAAAAGGGCTCTTTCAAATTTCGTTGGTTCCTGACCACTTATTCGGCGTCTAATATAATCTCTTCTCAATGCATCATACTGAGCAGACTGATGGGAGTAGTCTTCGGAAGTGAACCTGTCATAGAATGTAGTGTCATAAGGGTTGACCGAATTCACAATTATATGATTTCCTTGGACTAAATCCTCATTTTCAAAGAAATCATTCAATTCCAATAAGTCAGTGTCAGGGCTCATTGTAACAGCGAATGAGATATGAGTCCTGTAAAAATCTGTCGACGCCTTCTTTATGTGCCTTAGATTATTGGTTATCCTTGCAAATGTAGGCCTGCCGTTTATATCCACGCGATAACGATCATGATACAATTGAGGACCATCAAGGCTTATCTGAAGGAAAAAGTTATTTCTTATAATTGCCTCTCTAACATTTTCTCTTTCAAGAAGCAGTCCATTGGAATCAATGTGGACTTCAATTTCGTTACCAACCAAGTTCTTAATTTCAATTATTTTTTTGAAGGAAGTTAGTGGCTCACCACCATAAACTGATATTGACCTTACTCTGGATTCCTTAGAATGAGATAAATAATACTGGATTGCTTGATAAAGAACACGGTCATCCATACGCTTATTAGAATGTGCTCTTTCATATCTGTAAGTGCCGGAGAATGAACAATATTTACACCTCATATTACAAACCTCGGTAATATTGAGAACCATGTAACCAATTTTTGATGTTACTTCTTCCTGTAGATATTGGGCATCATAAGGAATGATCATCTTTTTGAATCTTTTGTTAGAAAACAAAGCGCTTTTCCGGTGTTTTTCTATCAGTTTCACCGCTTTTTTTATAGAATCAATTTCATATTTCACGTGCCATTTTGAGAAAATCTCGGGAATTGATAATACACCAAGATCGTCAACTATATCATATACTATCTGATTCACCCGCACAAATCTACTCGTCCGCACATCATAGATATAGTAATTCCCATTAAAACTTTTGAACTTATGGATAAATGGAGCAATTTGCATCATTGGTACCAGAATATCGGGGATTGAAATCAAAAGATTCCAATCCCCAGTCTCCATTACGGCGGTGTGCCTCTTTGAACTCCTACATGTTCATAATTAGCATTGTTTGTTGTCGTAGCATTATGAGAATGAAGGTTCGCCTCGGATGTTACCTCTCCAAACTGCAATGGGCTTTCGGGATCATAATTAGAGCATGAACACCAGCAATCACACATGCAAATACAGCCGCAATGACAGGCTATGTCGCTTGGTTGTGCACCACCACCCCAGTTCATTACCTCAACCATTTCTACCTCCTGTTTTTATTATAAAGAACATTTAACTATAAATACACCCACCCCGGTCCCCGAATGGCACGACTTTTTTTGAAGGACCCTTCTCGCTGCGGGATTTTGAAAGTGTGTTTTTATAAACCAGCATCTCAACCCTAACCCAATTACCACACCTTCAACCCCACAGGGGTCAGGACCGGAACAGCCTGGTTTATCTGGTCTGTTTAGTCTTTCTCGTTTCTCTCGTTTCATTGTTTGATGAATCA
>JBDRWH010000204.1:0-3267 GCA_039802325.1 Caldifarciminota bacterium | reverse complement strand
TTTCGCTGGACATGTCCGCGGAAAGTCTGGTGCAGAGAATGTTATGCAGTGAGGCAGGTGTCAGTTCAAGAAATTTGCGCAGAAATATCCTGTCTGACCAGGATTGGGTTAATCTCGCAACTGCAGCTGGTAATTTAGACCGCGCTCCCATATATATTGATGATAGCGCTTCGCTGACAATGTTAGAGCTAAAAACCAAGGCACGGCGTCTCAAAGTTGATTACGATATTCAACTTCTAATAGTTGATTATCTACAAATGATCTCAGGTGCTGCACTTAGTAAGCAGGCGGTTTCGCGTCAACAGGAAATTTCAGAGATTTCTCGTTCGCTCAAAGCACTGGCTAAGGAATTGGATATTCCGGTGGTTGTGGTTTCACAATTGTCAAGAATGCCGGAGCAAAGGGTTGGTGATCACCGTCCCAGGCTTGCAGATTTGAGAGAGAGCGGTGCTATTGAACAGGATGCCGATGTTGTGATATTTATTTATCGTCACGAAAAGTATCATCCCGATGATCCAGAGTGCAAAGGCAAGGCAGAGATTGATATTGCAAAACAGCGTAATGGACCAACCGGAAAGATTGACCTTGGTTTTCAGGAAGATTTCACAAGGTTCACCAATCTTGTTCCTGGTGCAGTGATGCAGGAGATTGAGGAATTTGAACCTTTTTAGCAACATTGCAGAGTTTTCTGAATTCTTTTTGCGCAGTTTCTTTTTTCGCTGGAACGTGCGCAAGCATAAGGACCGGATACTTGAACAGATTGACAGTGTAGGTATTGGTTCATTGCCGATCATCGTGATTGTTTCTGCCTTTCTTGGTCTGGTAACAACGGTGCAACTTTCTTATCAATTGCTTGGGTTACTCCCCAGATATTTTCTTGGAGCAACTGTTGGCAGGATGGTCTTGATTGAGTTGGGTCCAATTCTGACCGGTTTGATTGTCAGTGGCAGGTGTGCTTCAGCAATGGCTGCGGAGATTGGAACAATGAGGGTCACTGAACAGATAGATGCGCTTGAGTCAATGGCGATAAATCCATACCATTTTCTTAATTTCCCAAGAATTTTTGGTTCTATGATTTCTCTTCCTATCTTGACTGTTTTTGCTGAATTTGTAGCAATTTACTCAGGTGCCTTGTATGCCCATAGTTTCTTGAATGTGCCGTTAAGTGTCTATAATTACGGATTGGTGCGAAACTTTTTTACACGTGACCTGTTTGGTGGATTGCTAAAAGCATTTCTATTTTCCTTCGCAATCTCTGTGTCTGGCTGCTATTTTGGTTTTAGAGTAAAAGGTGGGGCAAAGGAAGTTGGGAGCGCAACCACCTATGCTGTTGTCACCGCCTGTGTTTTGATTTTGATCCTGGATTTTATGGTTGCCCTTGTGGTCTTTGGCTAATGATTAAGATTAGAAACTTGACAAAGCAATTTGATGGTCATTATGTTCTTGACAATGTTAGTTTTGATGTTGGTGAGGCAAAACTTGTAGTAGTTCTTGGTCCTTCAGGGACGGGCAAGACAATTTTGTTAAAATCGATACTTCGTTTAATACCCGTGGATAACGGTGAGGTGTATTTTGACGGAAAAAATATTGTGACTTCAACCACTGACGACCTGTACAGGATAAGAAAAAATGTGGGCTTTATTTTTCAGAGCAGTGCTCTGTTTGATTCTATGACAGTCTATGAAAACATTGCTCTACCTCTGATTGAACATACTGCGAAATCAAATCGTGAAATAAAAGAAAAGATAAAGGATCTTCTGGAAATTGTAGGTCTACCTGGTCGTGAAAAACTTTATCCGCGTGCTCTGTCCGGGGGAATGAAACGACTTGTATCTATTGCGAGGGCACTTGCGCTTGAGCCCCAATATCTGTTCTATGATGAACCAACCACGGGTCTTGATCCGGTAATGCGTGACAGAATCGTGAACTTGATAATCAATTTGAAAAAGAACTACCAGAAAAGTGGAATTGTTGTTACCCATGACCTTGAATCAGCTCAGGCCGTGGGTGATGAGATATACATGTTAAAGGATGGTAAAATTAGAAAACTGGAAAAGATTGAGAAAGGAATATATGGATAATCAAATCAAAAAAACTCTGGTCGGAATATATGTGCTGGGTGGTATCATACTGTTCATTGTATTCTATATTATTCTTTCTGGAAAGATGTCTTTACGGTCCACCCAGGAAATAAAGGTCTATTTTGATGATGTCACCTGGCTAAGACCTGGTGACCCGGTGATAATCTATGGCATTGAGAAAGGAAAGGTAAAGTCACTACACCTTGAAGAAGATAAGGTTCTGGTTGTTCTTGCACTTGAGCGCAATGTGAAACTATACGATGATTCTAAGATTTCAATCAGATTGGTCAATTACCTTGGTTCTGATCGCTATATAAAGGTGGTACCTGGTAAAAGTGGAGTTGTTCCAGAGTTTTATTATGGCTACAATGCTTCACTTGATTTAGAATTGGTTGCAGCAAAACTTGATAGTCTGAGCAGTGTGTTTGAGGGATTCAAACTTCCTGATTTAGGTGACCTTGGTGATAAGTTTTCACGGTCGCTTGATAAAAGTCTTAAAGAACTCTTGGCAATGATTAAGGAGCCAAAAGACCAGCTTGGCCTGGTTGCGTTGAAGTTGAGTGTGCTCATAGACTCCTTGAATTCAATGATCCAGAAACAGGGAACCGTGGCGCGACTTGTAGAGTCAGATGAACTATATGAAGAAATCAGAGAAACTAATCAGGCATTGAAGGCTTTGATTGAAGACATCAAAGCGAATCCAAAGAAATACCTGAATCTGAAGGTATTCTGATGCAAAATACGCAGTATCACCCCTTTGGGGTTTGCAGTACCATCCCGATACAGATGGGATTCGCAGTATCGCCTGCAGCTTGCCAAAGATGTTTTTGGAAGCGAGGCGATCCTGCATTTCCTGCGAGTGCAACGATACTGCGAGCATAGCGATACTGCATATATATATGAAGAACAGATTTGTCTGTCAGGATTGTGGCGCAGTCTCACCCAAATGGCTTGGTAGGTGTCCGAACTGTGGATCCTATAACTCAATGGTGGAAGAAATAATTGAAAAGAGAGATACTACGATAAAAAAAGATGTGAAGCCGGTGATTCTCTCAGAAGTGCCTCATGAGAACTATCAGCGAAGATCTGTTGGAATAAATGAAATGGACCGAGTACTTGGTGGTGGCTTGGTCCCAGGTTCTCTGATACTTCTTGGCGGAGATCCTGGTATAGGAAAGTCTACATT
>JBDRWH010000203.1:0-3301 GCA_039802325.1 Caldifarciminota bacterium | reverse complement strand
GCTATTTATTATGTTAAGATATGGCGATGAAGTTGCGAGCAGGCCGGTTAAATTCTGAATATCAACACCGCCGACATTCTTCAGTAGATAATAAAGTTCCACCTCTTCACCCGGGTCTAAAATGCCGTTACAATTCCCTGAAGAATCATCAATGAAATATGAAATAAGAGTGCAATGAGCAGAATCGTCCGGATATGAAAGGGTTATATCATCCGCGAAGACCTTCGCCTCAGCATGAAATGGTCAACATCCATAAGATTGACCCCACAGAGTTATTCTTAACTTATGAATTTCTGTAGGATTTACACCGGGAAGATTTTGTAATTCATCAGCAATATTTATAGTACCAGCAATCCAGTTTGTATCACCCAATTCTATCAAGTGAAGTGTAGGCGAAGGCATCCAGTAAAGCGTATCACAATAATTTAATAATCTCGTCTCACCAAGGATATTCTCATCAATGTCAAGATAAGTGATAATGATTGATGCTACTGCAGGAGCAGAATGGGAAGTATCACTACATCTGGCAACCACTTTTGCCCTGAATGAAAAATCAAGTTCAATGTCCGGGATATAGCAGGTCTGCGAAATTGCAGTTATGAATCTATCAAGTCTTCCCACATAAACTTCTGAATCCGGGTCTTCCTCATAGATTTTATCGGTATTGATTGTATAAGTCTCGCCCTGGGCATAACAATTCCAGTAATTAAGTGAATCTTCAAAATTGCCATTAAAAATAAAATTACCTGCAAAGAGGAAGTTTAATACAAAAATGGAGATAATAATTACTCTCATAAAAAGAAATCTACCCAAGCAATGGTAAGAGCAAAAATATGCCTGCAAGGATTATCAATAATCCCAACAAATCAAAGATAATTCCTGCTCTAATCATCCTTGTAATTGGAACATATCCCGAACCGTAAATAATTGCATTCGGCGGAGTTGATACAGGAAGCATAAAACCATAACTTGCACCAAGACAAGCACCAAGAGCAGGTATTAAAGGATTCATTTTCGCTGCAACAGAAAGCGAAATCATAATCGGAATGACCATATTCGCCGAAGCAGTATTTGATGTGAGTTCACTGGTAATGATTGCAAGCAAAATTGAAATTGCGGTTATTGCAAAAAGGCTCTTTGCACCGGTGAGGCTCAAAATGCCTTTTCCAATATTCTCGGCAAGACCTGTAGAAAACATCAGACTGCCCAAAGACAATCCACCGCCAAATAAAATAATCGTTCCCCAGTCAATATCCACTGCCTCTTTCCAGGTAATCGTTCCTTTTTTTTCTCTCCAGTCTAACGGTAAAATAAATAAAATTATTGCACCAATTATAGCAGAAAGCCCTTCTGGTATATGTGCCTCCCACCACTTACAGATTTGAGCGTCTGAACCGAAGAAAATTGCTAATAATCCCGGGAATACCCATAAAAAGACCGTTATCAAAAATCCAATCAATACATTCTTCTCACCTCGTGACATCCTACCCATTGCCTTCTTTTCTTTCTCTACATAATCTTCAATCCCTGAAAGTTCCTTAAATTCTGGTGGGAATAACAATCTTAGTAATAAAAATAGAACTGCATACATTATCGCCACCATCGGTATTGCAAATAGCATCCATCTGAAAAATGTAATATTTTTTCCTAAAAGTTCTTTAATCAATCCTATGCCGATAAGATTTGGTGGTGTTCCCACTGGTGTTCCAATGCCACCGACCGATGCGCCGTATGCAATGATGAGCATAAGACCCGTAGAATATTTCATTTTCTTAACATCTTTTGATTGCAGTTGAGCAATTGTATTAAGAATTCCCAATCCTATTGGATAAAGCATTGCTGTTGTGGCAGTATTACTCACCCACATTGATATAACCACGGCAATAAGTCCGAGTGTAAAGAGAATCAGATTGCTACTTTTTCCAATGCCCGGAATAGAGAGAATCTGGAACGCAAATCTGCGGTCAAGTCTGTGCACCATCATCGCCTTTGCAATAATAAAACTACCAATGAATAAAAAGATAATCGGGTCAGCAAAAGGCGCAAATATCTTTTTCATGGTATCAACACCCATTATTACACAGAGCGTTGTACCCAATAACGCAGTTATCGGTATCGGAACTGGCTCAGTTATCCACCATACTACAACCCAGCCGAGTATTGCTGACAAAAAGTGGGCATTTCTTGAAAGACTGGACATTGGAAGGAACAAGAATACTATAAAAATAATTGGTCCTAAAAAAAAACCTATGGTTTTTCTTATACGCTCAAATCTTTCCTCACCCGGCGAAATTTTCTCCTCTATCTCTTCCATAAGGTTATCATATCAAATTTCCGATAGATGTCAAGCCATTCTGTTCCGGGCATAGGTGTTTTCTCCTATGCATAAAATTATTGTCAACTCTCACCCTTTCTGATTCATTTCCATATTTATTTATTGTATATGGTCAATGCAGTGCCGGCGAAAATCTTATTTCGTAAATATTCCCCCAGACATACATCAGGAGCGTAAGCAGATACAAAGTAGCAAACCAAAAAATAAGTGGATTTATTAATGGTATGGCCGGCAGGAATGAGGCAATGAGCAACTCCAACACTATAATACAAATAAAAGCACCCACCATTAATAAATAATAATATCCAGTTTTGAAAATTGAAATAATGATGGTAGAAAACCGCAAAGGTGTCGCAAATCTCTCAAGGTGTGCCGTAATTGTTAGCGACATGGGGAAAAATATGACACCCGTAACCAAACCGATCGGAATAAGCACGCTTAATCTAACGCGCAAATATAAGGCAAAAAGCCGGTATAGGATGAGCGGCAAAAATGACGTGATAAGTGATATCAGGGTTAAAATAAAAGGACGTAAAATATCTTCCCACACATCAGAAAATGAGGGGAATTCGGCCGAAGGCATTTTTCCGCACATGGCCGATTGAAGGACAAAACATGAATAGACGCTGACCAGTGGCAAATAAAATATAAGAATCAGGAAGGTGCCAAATATGGGCACCGAAATAAAAAACATACCGACCAAAGAATATATGAATAATCTGGTGATTCCCGGATAATGAAAGGGAAAGGCGAAAAATTTCTTCATATCATGCCAAAATGGTTCCGGTTTTATAGGGAAGACCACATCCTTTAATTCGTCTTCGGTAAAGTTACGACTAAGTAGCTCCCTGGCTTTTTCGTGAAATGGATTAATATGCAGAGCCCTCTTTAAATATAAAAGGGCCTCTTTCCTCTTGTCAAGGGAAAGGCATATTTCCGCAAGCCGGATTATCAAATGGATTGATG
>JBDRWH010000202.1:0-3310 GCA_039802325.1 Caldifarciminota bacterium | reverse complement strand
AACCCTGTATTGTTTATCAATCAAGCAAGATATTTGACCAGAGTGGAAATAACAATGGCAAACTTGATCCGGGTGAGACAGCAAGATTAAGAGTTATGCTGAAAAATCTGGGTAATGTAAATGCGACGAATGTCTCAGGCACATTGCGCACATCAAATCCTTTTATCACCTTGATTGATTCAGTGTCTTATTATGGCTCTATACCAGTTAATGACAGTGCAGGTGGAGATTCGTTTATCATCTCTGTTTCACCGAATACTCCGCAGGGAACCGAAGTTGAATTTCTTGTTAATACTACATCCAGTCAGGGAAACTGGACACCTTTCTTCAAAGAAATGGTGGGAATACCACCAGAACCGAGAAGGATATGGGCTGACCATGATACCTGTGTCTGTGCATTTACCGTGACAACGAACGGCAGTTTTGGAACAACATATCCTTATGGTGAAGGTTCAGGATTCAAATATTCCAAACTTGCATCTTATGGATGCCTTTATTATGCGAGTATGGTTTGTGGAACAGACCCTTCTTATATAGTTGATAGGTTCTATGGTCCACCATCTTCTTCAACAATAAATCAGGATTTCAAGATTCTTGATACACTCAGACCCTTGATTCCACCATTGAAGGCTGAAGAAGAGTATGTTGCCTGGTATAGTGATTCAGGACATACAACACCAAAAGGATTGATAATAAAGCAATGGAGCCTTTCGCTTTCCCATCCTGGTTATGACGACTGGGTAATTGTTTGTTTCTATTACTACAATTACGGTTCAAGTCCGATAAACAGTTTTTATTCAGGGATGATGTTTGACTTTGATGTGTATAATACTGTAAACAACATTGTGCGCTCTGATAGTATAAGAAGGTTTGTCTATATGCTTCGTTCAACGAGTTCGCAAATGCCGACCGTGGGTTTAAGGATCCTTGAACCAAAGTTGGCAAGAAATCTTTCAGCAATTACCCATTCCCAGTATGTTACACCTTCAACAATGATGAGCGAAGTTGTAAAAGATAGCTTCCTCACGGGTAAAAAGAAGGTGCCTACAGGTACTACTTCAACAAACTATACGATCATTGCATCAACGGGCCCGTTTAATATCCCTGCAGGTCAGTATTACAGAGTTGCTTATGCAATTGTCGGGGGCAATGATACAACTATTGCCAAAGTAAATTCTGATAGTGCCCAGTCCTGGTGGGATAGGTTTGTGGGAACCGCTGAAGAACAAAAGTCGCCTTTGGTGGACAAGCAAGTGTTTGTGAATATCTTGCCTAATCCAGCGACCGGGAAAATCAATGTGCATTATCAAACAGCGAAGCCTGAAAATGTCACAATCAGCCTCTTTGATATCTCAGGAAGACTTGTGGAAAACATATATTGTGGGCAATTGCAGGGAAATGGTCATTTGAGTTATCGTCCGTCTAAAATGACAGGTGGGGTTTATTTCATCAAGATAGAAGGCTCGGTATTTAGTGAATACAGGAAATTTGTCTATTTGAAATAGTTTTCACAAGACAGATACTCATTGACTTAGATTAGGAAGAGAGTAGAATTGACAATAGAGAGGAGTTGAAATGAAAATCTTAAATAAATTATTGCTTGTTTTTGCGTTGGTTCTGCCGGTTGTTCTTTATGCTGAAACCTGGCAACGTGTTTTGCCTGCGTATGTAGATAATATCTATCTTGCAGGTGCATATTCAGGAAGCGTCAACTATTCAAGACCTGCCTGGGTGGATATTGATGGGGACAATGATTATGATTTCTTTATTGGTGGCGAGCATGGTGGTATGCATTTCTATCGGAATAACGGCACACCCTCTTCACCTTCCTGGACTTTTGTTACAGAATTTTATAAGAATATTGATGTGGGCAATCGTTCTTCTCAAACCTTTGTTGACATTGATGCTGATAATGATTATGACCTTTTCATCGGCAATCAGGATGGCTGGATTGCTTTTTATCGGAATGTTGGCTCTTCAACAGTGGATACATTTGTGCTTGTTTCTTCAAATTACCTGGGAATAGATGTTGGTAGTTATTCAGCGCCATGGTTCTGTGATATTGATGCGGATGGAGATAAGGATATGTTCATTGGTTGTCAGACAGGCACAATCTACTATTATCGCAATGACGGCACACCTTCAACGCCCAATTTTGTCTATGTAACGAATAACTGGTTTTCAATTGACATTGGAACCCGCAGTATTCCATGTTTTGCAGACATAAATGCAGATGGCGATTTTGATCTATTCATTGGCTGGGCAGAAGGCACAGTGTATTACTATAGAAACGATGGCACACCAACTACACCAAATATGGTTTATGTGACAGACAGTTTCACAACTGACCTCGGCAATACAACCGCGCCATCCTTTGTTGACATTGATAATGATGGTGACCTTGATATGTTCGTTGGCGAATACATTGGCAATGTGAATTTCTACAGGAACACTGGTTCTGCAACCAATCCCAATATGAGTTATGTGCGTCGTCATTATGTTGATATTGATATGAATTCCTCAAGTACACCCACATTTGTTGATATTGATAACGATGGAGACTATGATATGTTTGCTGGCGAGTGGGTGGGTATCATTGATTACTATCAAAATTCTGGAACAGCAACAAATCATCGCTGGACCATTGTTTCTGAAAACTATGCGGGCATAGATGTGGGTGATAACAGTGCGCCCACATTTGTTGACATTGATGCGGATAATGATTTTGACCTTTTTATTGGGAACCTTGAAGGGAACATTTATTACTATCGCAATGATGGGAATGCAACAACCCCGAATTTTACCCTTGTTTCAAGTAATTACAATAGTATTGATGTAGGGGACCGTGCTGCACCCGATTTTATTGATATTGATAACGATAATGACTTTGATCTTTTCATCGGAAATAATGACGGTGTTATTTGGTTCTATCGCAACACAGGAACTCCATCAGTGCCTTCATGGACACTGGTATCTTCTAATTATAACAACATTGATGTCGGAGAGAGGGCAATTCCTTACTTTGCTGATGTTGACAGAGATGGTGATTTTGACCTTTTTATCGGTGAATACTGGGGGACAACATTTTTCTATCGTAATACTGGTACGCCATCAGTACCTGCCTGGACATTTGTGACAAATACATTCGCAGGAATAAATGTTGAAGAGAATACCGCACCCACATTTGTTGATATTGACAATGACAATGACCTTGACCTGTTTATTGGTGAAAGGTGGGGTGGATTAAATCTGTATTTGCAGATTGTTGATTTGACACCACCCAAACCGCCGTTTATTACAAGGGTAGAGA
>JBDRWH010000201.1:0-3326 GCA_039802325.1 Caldifarciminota bacterium | reverse complement strand
ACCATTTTCGTCAAATGTAACAATATCGTGGGTCAAGGCACTTAAAAGTGCTCTCCGCTTGTGATTTTTGAAATAGAATTCTCTACTTGCTATAGCACCGCCCGCAATGCCAATTGCCATTCCCGTATAATATTTTGTATGGTCAATCGTGAAGGAGTAATACTCATACGGAATCATACAACTATATTCCTGGTATCCACAAGGAATATATCCTGTTTCTCTTTGAATGCTCCGACCCGCGAGCGCTCCAATATACGCACCGGTTGCGCCAGTGCCGGTTATACAGCATACACTATTAAAAATAGATTTTGACAATTCCTTATTCTTTATTTTTCCAGATCTTTTCATAGATATGACCGGCCAGCCAGTTTCATATTTCTCGAGAAAATCTTTCCTGAATTTCAAATCAGTTATTATTCTGTGAAAATTCTTTTGGTAAAATTGTAATCCTTCAAAAACTGATTTGCTGATATTTACTAAAGAATCAACTGTATCACCTTTTGCGATATATGAAAATACAATCTGGATTGAATCTTCAACACAAACAAACTTCGCAGAAAGAAAACTATCTATGTCAGCAAATAGCCGATAAAACTCTGCCTCTCCCCCATCTATTCTATAAATAGTGTCTTGTGATTGATATAGTAATAAAAAAAATACTGGAATCATCGTTATCTTTTATTAATTATATAACATAATTTCAGACTGTCAATGGAAAAATACTAACGCACTTCACATTACAAATTACTACCAATTTTTCGTGCGCATCTTAATTACAAGTTTTTCCAGTATTCTACATATTTTATCTATTAACTCGTCTTTTATCCAGTAAATCTTCTCTTTACCTTTTGTCTCATACCGCACAATATCAACATTCCTTAAAGTTCTCAAGGTAACAGATGCGAGTGTGTCTGAAATTCCCATTTCTTTAGCAATCTCACCTGGTGTCACTTTTCTGCCCAACAGCAATTTCACAATCTGATATGCAGTCGGATTTCCTAAAACCCGACATATCCTTGACGCCCTATACTCAGTCTCCGGCATCTTCTTTCTCATACTACATTATACACAATATTTCAAATCAGTCAATCACTTAAATAACTAAACAATTAAACAATTGTTTAATTGTTCAATTGATTAAGTGTTGAATTGTCAAGAATATCAATGGACAAATTTTAATCCATCTAATATACGCGGTATTTTACCCTGTCTGATATTTCTCCGCTGGTGGAAATGCCGGTCGCTTCAAGTTCGTAAAGTCCTGGTTTGGGTTGCCAAAGGAATGTGACTTCCCTTTCATTCCTTTCGCATAAAATATTGCCATTCAATTTCAAGATAATCTTTTTAATGCTCGTATCTCCACAAGCTTTTATTGAAATTGCTTGATTCCTGTACGGTATTTGAGGGTCAAGTTTGAATATATCACCATCATTGGGATGGATAATTGTCAACGTTTTATTCTCTATCTTTGAATCGGTCTTTAACACAAGAAATTCTTCTTTTTTGTTTTCACAATAATCACAGGTATCCTTGGGCTCAGTACCTGGAATAAATAATTCTTCCAATGAAGGACATCGCTTTGTAGGAATAAGTCCGCTTCGCGCACAGACTTTTGCGGAAACAACAGATTTTGGTCTTTCGAATTCTTTAGGATATCCATCCCTGTGTAATTCTATCATAATGTCTCTGAATAAAGGTGCAGCCCCTGATATGCCTGATACTCCATTCATTGGTGACCCGTCAAAATTCCCGACCCAAACACCAACTGTGTATTTCTCGGTGAATCCTACACACCAGTTGTCCTTAAAGTTCTTCGTTGTACCGGTTTTGACCGCACAGGGAAATGGCAAATTCAGAGGTGAATCATCACCAAATGCCTTGATACGACTTGAATTGTCAGACAATACATCGGTAATAATATAGGCGACTTCCTTTGAAAAAATCCTCTCCCCTGCTCTCATTTTATTATCTCTTAAAAACTTAAATTCGCTCCAAACACCCATATTTGCGATTGCTCTGTATGCATTCACAAGTTCGAGCAATTTGACTTCTGCAGCACCAAGAGAAAGAGAAAGACCGTAGAAATTTGGCTCCTTGAAAATACTACTGAAATGAAGCTTGTTAAGAAAATCATAGAATCTCTCCACTCCCATTTCATTAAGGATGTGCACTGCCGGGACATTGAAAGAAGAACCAAGCGCCTCTCTTGCCCTAACAAGTCTGTGATACTTATCGCCAAAATTTCTGGGAGCAAAGATTGTGCCATCCGAAAGTTTGAATTCAGTTATGGTATCATTCATTAAGTAGCTCATCGGGGTCCCATTTGAAAGTGCGAGAACATACAAAAATGGCTTCAAGCTTGAACCCGGCTGCCTCAATGCAAGACACCCATTCACTTGCCCTTCTCTCTCATCAAAATAGTCTTTTGAACCAACCATCGCCACAATCTCTCCGGTTCTTGTATCCATGACAACAACTGCTCCTTGATTAACATTATACTTACCTAAAGTTTTGATTGAAGTGAACAAGAATTTTTCTATATTTTCTTGGAGTTTCAAATCAATTGTTGAAGTAATTTCTGAATGACAATTGTTGCCCAAATTTTGCAATGCAAAATCTATGAAATGCGGTGCTTTGAAGATGCTTATTTCCTTATCAATAACTATTGGTTCATTAAATGCACACATGTATTCTGTTGAGTCAATGGATTTGCTAAGCAAAAGTTCCTTCAGAATTTTATTTCTTGCCATGGTAAGAGCATCAAGATTTCTGATATACCTTATAAAGAAATTATTGATGGCATAGAGGTTTTTCATCCAAGATATTTTATGATTCCAAAGTTAGGAAGATCATTATACGGAATATTATTTTTCTTTTCTATCTTATTACCAATTGTCAAAATCTACAAGTCTTTCAGGTTCAATGTTATATTTGCTACTTGGGCATACCCAGATAGCTTTGCTGGCATGTTAATTGCTAAAATGCTAAAAATACCAATAATAACAAAAGTCCATGGAACAGATATCAACGAATATTCTCAATATTGGTTAAGAAGAAGGATGATTTCATTTACACTTAATAATTCCGATAGAGTTATATCCGTCAGCAAAGCCCTGAAAAAAAGAATGATAGATATAGGGGTTAGATCAGAAAAAATCAAAGTTATATATAATGGTATAGACAATAATATTTTCAGACCACTTGACAGAACTCAAACCAGAAAAGAACTAGGAATAAATTTTGATAAAAAAGTAATCCTGTTTGTCGGAAATCTTAAACCTGTGAAAGGTCTTGACTACTTAATAGACGCCTTTATGCAAGTTGTT
>JBDRWH010000200.1:0-3326 GCA_039802325.1 Caldifarciminota bacterium | reverse complement strand
AATGAACCAGCCTTTTAGTTTTAAATTATCTGCGGTCAGAAATTCAACCTCTCGGTAAATAATACCGTAATCAGAAGGTATCGCCTTATATTCTCTTTCTGGCCTGAGCGCAAAAGAAAACGCGATTAAAGCAAAGGTCAACAATAAAAATCTTATGAATTTCATATTTTCTCCTTTCTTATTTTTTGTGGTAAATCGTCTCTAAAAATTCTTTGTCATATTTTTTTGTGAACAGACTAACCAGTGTAATTATCATAAAGGAGATGATAATTCCAGGGATAAATCCATGAACTTTGAATGGTTGTTTTAGAGCCATCCATATCAGTGCTACGAGAAAGCCAACAATCATTGAAGAAATTACTCCAGCTTTTGTAACCCATCTTGCATAAAGTCCAAATAGAACCGGCCAGAGTGTAGTAGAAGATATGATTGCCCAGGAGAACGCGGTTAAAGCAAGTACAAGGGCGGGCGGTTTTATAGCAATTATTATTGAGATAATACCTATAATGAGTGTTGTGATTTTGCTCATCGTAAGCATCCTCTTGTCATCATAATTTAATTTCAATCCTTCTTTCAGAAAATCTTTGATTATTGAACCAGTGATTATTATTAATACTGACGAAAATGTTGACATACCTGCAGCAAGGACTGCTGCCAGAAATATTGAGGAGCCTACAGGGTTAAGAACAGATTTTACAAGCATCGGTATTGCAAGGTCAGGATTCTTCAATGAAGGAAAAAGTATTCTTGATATAGCGCCATTAAAATACGGCAGAAGTGCAAGACAAGTCCCAAGCGCTGCAACTGGTGTTCCTATCTTGAAAAAACTTAGTTTTCTTATTGAATAGAATCTAACGAGAAGTTGGGGCATTCCCCAAACTCCAAAACTAACTATCAATGCATAAGAAATCAATCCCTGCCAGCCCCATACACCAGGCGTTTCAACATAGCCTTTGTTAATTGCGGAAAGATTAAAGGCTGCGTTCGAAATGCCACCAGCACTCTTCAATGTAATAATTGTGAGCAGTATCAATCCGATGCCCATTATCCATGCCTGTATAAAACTCGTCCAGACAACCGCAATGTAACCACCAATTGATACATAAAATAATATAATCAGTGAAGAAATCAAAAGCCCGTAAATGTAGGGAATACCAATTAAAACTTCAAATATATGCCCCATTCCCTTAAGCATACTCACATTATATACAATTAAAAATATCGCTATCACAAGCGACGAGAATATTAAGGCAAAGTTTGAATCATATCTTTTCTTGAAGAATTCGGGTATAGTAATTACATTGAGTTTATGCGTTATCTCACGCATTCTTGGTCCGAGAACAATCCAGCATACAGTAGTTCCCAGCAAGACATTTATTGCACCGATCCAGAGTGTTGACATCCCGTAAAGCCAGCCGAATGCGCCACCACCGATTATCACAACTGAACTGAAATATGCTGCTACATAAGACAGAGATGTCACCCATGGTCCGATATTTCGTCCCCCCACAAAAAAATCTGAAGTATCTCTGGTTTTTCTGCCAGAAATAATTCCGATAATAAGTAGTAACAGAAGATAAGAGAGTATAACAATAGAGTAAATGATGATGTTACTCATCTTTGTCTTTAGGTTTATGAAGAACGCCCCATATAAATGCAACGATTACACAGATAACAGATAAAATTACTGCTGAAAATGTAAGAATAGGAATATCTAAAATACTCATAACCATGCCTTGTTTAGAATTTTCCAAAAAACGAAGTAATATCAAAGAATATTGTCTTTTTGGTTCGGTCAGTGAGTTCTATTTCCATTTTGTCGTATTGTCTCCCACTTTGAGGCATCAAACTCTGACGTATCAACTTCCAGTCTCTTCCCTGGACACCGAATTTCTTTGCAAGATATTGATATTCAGCATTCACACCTTCCATACTATTTGTTGCATTTAGAATCACAATTGCCTCTTCTATTGACTCACCGCTTTTCTCAATAAATTCAACCATATATCATCCTTTAATTACTACAATAACAGAATATTTTTGGGTTTCCTTGGATCAACAAGCACCTGCAGTTTTGCACCAGGAATTAATTTTCCAATTTCTATGAAATTGAAAACTTTCTTAATGATTAAAGTATATGGTGCAATCATCCCGGTAGTCACACTTAACTTCAAACGTACCTGTGGAAGGTTGTTGATATAGACACCAGTCTGTTCTACCGAAATAATTTCTGCTGTTCCAGGAACACCAAATTTTTTAAACCATTCAAGTCTTTTTTCCTGTCCTCTTTTCCAGAGTAGTATACCACCAGCGAGAGCGACAATAAGAACAATGTAAAATCCGCCCATTAAAAGAAAGAAAGTCCTCAGCGGATAACCATCACCAGTTTTAGCATCTGGGCGTGTATTAAAAGCCAATACAAGAAAGATAATACCTATGATTATGAATGGTATCACGACAAGAACCAAGGCAGATTTATTCAATTTCCACATACTTGCCTCTACTTTTCACTCTCTTTTTGAACATTTCACGCAATTGCAGAATGCGTGATAGATTGCACAGATGCCACCCAGTAAACAAACAAATCCCCAGAAAAGGGGCATACCAAAGATATATGCCATTGTTGGTTTGGCATAGGGTAACAAATACAGACCATAGGTAATGAGAAAACAACCACAGACAACTGTTATATGACCAAATACAGCACTCGCAGTCCGTGTTCCTTTCCAGCCAAGATAGATTAGCGATAGGCCGATAATGAATGGTATGATCTTGACCGGAATATTAGTAATGAAAATCCCTACACCACCAAAGACCACAAGAAAAATACCCAGACCGAATGCAACAGGTGATTTTATCTTCATCTTACCTCCTAAAAAATTTTCCAAATGTGCTAAATTCCATCACAAATACCTGCAACCATTTGTTGGATTTTTTGACCCAGATGAGAACTCTATCTTATCCCCAGCACTGTTTCCATGAATTCGCTGCCGTGCATGAGACCGAGTGCACCTCTTTTTACTGATTCTTCATCAAAAGTACTGACGCAGTCAGCACTCTTTTTGGGATCCCTTATTGCTACTGGCACTGCATCCTTGACATGATTCCCGTATTCCACAGGTGTTGGATGGTCAGGCAGAACAGCAACAACTGCATCGATCTTTTTCCTCTCAAGTTTTTCCAAAACCCGTGCAATCAACCTTTGGTCGAGATACTCAATCGTCTTAATTTTCAACTCCAGGTCCTTACTATGCCCTGCTTCATCGGTTG
Source organism: Caldifarciminota bacterium (assembly GCA_039802325.1). Taxonomy (GTDB): domain Bacteria; phylum Hydrothermota; class Tepidihabitantia; order SM23-42; family JAOAFX01; genus JAOAFX01. The sequence goes on along the minus strand of JBDRWH010000200.1, from coordinate 56 downwards.
CCTCCACGTGACAGTATACAAAATCGTGGTCAGCAAGTGCCTCGATAACCGCATCT
>JBDRWH010000199.1:0-3332 GCA_039802325.1 Caldifarciminota bacterium | reverse complement strand
ATTTTTGAAAAAACCATAGGTGAGGCGCCTTAGGCGGGCAAGTTCAGAGATCAAAGAGAGCCCTAAAAGTGCTCTTGACTTTTCAAAAAAAATATATAGAATTCATAATTGTTAGGGAGGATAGATGAAAAAACTTTTGAGGTTTTTTCTTTTGGTCTTTATTTCTATGGGGTCGGTCTTCGGACAGGTTGGTTATGACCGGATATTCGTTGTTGATATATCAGGTTCAATGCTTCAGAATGACCTTTATAAAAGAGTGCAAAAGACGCTCATTGATTACATAAAAGGGTGCCGTCCGGGAGACAGAGTTATCTTAATGACATTTGGAACAGATGTTAATGCCGGGTTGGATGATAGGGTTTTATATGAGTCATCCATAGGTAGAGATATTGAGGCGCTTGCAAGCAGTGTTTCAAAATTATCCTTTAAAGATGATTGGACCTGGATGACAAAGGCTTTTGATGTTATAGGTAACCGGCTTCGTGATTTACAGAAGGCATATCCCGACCGTCACAAGAGAGTTTATGTATTCACCGATGGACTTAACGACCCCCCTCCCGGCAAAAGGGATTTTCTTTCCTTTGAAGATGTCTTAAAAGCCCATTACTTTGATTTTAAGAGAGAAGGGACATTTGTATATTTGATATTACTTGATACCACACTTATCAAAAAGATGGATAAACCAACAAAAGAGTTTACTGACTCAATTGGAATTAAACCGGTATCAAGGGAACGGGATGAAACAATTCTATATCAAGAGATTGCCTTTTCTCCTCCGACTATTGAAAAATCTCTGCCTTTTGACAGGAGTATAACTATTGATTGGGAGTTAGAAGTCACAAGGATGATGAATGTATCAGAAACAAAGGTATATTTTGTTTCAAAAGAAATTCCCCAGGGGTTAAACGCTGTGCTTAGCCCTGAAACTATTAGATGCAGTGCACCGGGTCAAAAAATACCGATGAGATTACAACTTTCAAATATTACTGAACCAAAGACTTATAAGATTGTTTACAGCCCCACGCCTGTCTCTAAAGAAAGAACCGCAATAGTTATAGACCCTCTGAATTTAGTAATTACCTTAAATTTATCACAGGTAATAGTGGAACTAAATCCAAAAGCAGTTAATATATCTGCCAATGTTAATGAAAGTAAAACAAAGTTCGGTCTAACTTTTAGAAACGATAAGTCCCAAAAGAATATTAATGCTTTAATCTCTATTCAATCAAAAGAACCAACAAAGACCCTAAGAATTGAACCATCTCAATTTACTATCCCTCAGGGTGAAAATAAGATTGAATTTCAGTTAGAATATAATGGCTTTGCCAAAGGCAATTACAAATATAATATCAACCTTGAAAGTCTTGAATCCGATGTAAAACTTGAACCTTCCCAAATTGTAATGGGATTAAAATTATTTGAACCTATTAATCCAATTTTTATAGTTTTATTAGTAATCGTCCTTCTGGTTATCGCCTTTGTAATCTTTGCATTGGTGAGGATACATAATATATTTGGTAAATGGGTTATTTTAACCGGCGATTCGGAGGGTATTCCCTTAAATGCTTGCAAATCATTTTTTTCTAATCAGGTGATAATAGGAAAGGATATTATTCGGGATTTAGGAAAGGAAATACTTATTATTACTGCAAACGTAGTCACTGTTTTTACGGGTAAGTTGTATGTATTAAGTAAAGTGGATTTGTCCGAAACAATAAGGTGCAACACATATAAGGAATTAGAAGATTTGAGATTTGTTCTTGATGGCAACCAAATAGAGATTAAAAAAAGGGGGGTGTGAAATGGAAGTACGTCGCCACATTAATATTTTTGTTGGATTGGGAGGCACGGGTTCTTCAGTTGTCAATAAATTATATCACAGAATTCCCCGAGGGGGAGGATTTGGCTATGTGATATATGACGCTGATATTCAGGTTAAACCGGAGGGCTTTCCTGAAGACTATTTTTGCCCTACCGTTACTGAAAGGATAAATGCCCAAGAAGTCTGTGAAGAATATAGGGATGTTAATAGAAATGGCGATTTTGCAAGAGAATTTAATAAATACTGGCCTGGTTGTAGAGTAGGCGCGGACAAATGTCTTTATGTTGACTATTTTGATGCAACAGGTCTGGGACAATCTCGGCCAAAAGGTTTTTTGGGATTTTTATACCACTATAATAATGCCCCAGAGAACATTGTAGCCAAGATAGAAAGAATCACAGCCAATTTAGGTGGAGTTCAGGAGCAGAACCTTAGTACTATAGCAGGTGCGGTAAACATCCGTATAATCTGTTCCTTCGCCGGCGGCACTGGAAGTGGGGCTTTTTTGGACCTTGCATTTTTGCTCAAACACCTCCATCCTAATTTTAAGATTTATGGATATTTCATTTTAGGGAAGGCTGCGATGTTGGGGAGAACAGATTCCTTTTCAAAAGATTATCTCCGCGCAATGGCAAATACTTATGGTGCACTTTGGGAATTGAAATACTGGATGACATCAGGAAGGATATTCCAAAAATGCTATGGAGAAAATAGATGTATTAGCCTCGGCAGACCACCATTTGATAATGTTTATCTTATTGACCAAAATAATGGGATGAATCAAAATCTTACTCACTGGAAAAAATACGAAGACTTACTTGCAGATTGTTTATACGATAAACTGCATCGCACGCTGGTTAGTTCGGAGGTTCAAACCGTGCTTAATAACAATGAAGCGAAAGGAACTATATTGAGCATGGGCCGGGGTATTTTGCTATACCCAAGGAAGGATATTTTGAGATTGTTGGGTTTATATTTAATGAGGGATTACATTGAGAAATACATTGCCAAGCAAAAAGATGATGAAATAAGAGCGCAAGTTCCAGCGGACATTAAAACACTTAATTTGCTGGATGAAGAAGGAGCTGACCATATAAAGACTGGCATGATGCATTTTAGACTTCAGGGATTAACGATTCCTAAATTTCCTTTTTTAATCAGAGATACTCTTACAAGAGCGATGAAAGAACATAATTATGAAAGCAATTTGAATGCTGTTGATAAAGAGATTAATAATGCCATTATTCAAGCGCAAAATTACTACAATAATGTGTTTCCCCATTATCTCCAAAACAAGCAGAATGAATTTTTGAAAAGATTCTCAAATGAAGTTGCCAAACAAGGAGTATCTTTTCTACATGGGTATCTGGATAATTTTATTAAATATATTGAGAGCCGAATTGGTGCCCACAAGGCAGATACCGGTTTCCTTGCTGACTTGTATCAAGCTAGAGATAATTTAACGTACAAAATCAGTGTTGTAAAAGAAAATAGGGGGAAGAATAGAAGA
>JBDRWH010000198.1:0-3333 GCA_039802325.1 Caldifarciminota bacterium | reverse complement strand
TAATCTATGGAGGCTCTGATGTCTTCAAGCCAGAGGCAGATGTTTCGACTGTCATTCTTAATTTTTTCAAATCTCAAGACTTTATTCATAGAATAGAACTTCTGGAATATAAAAATGGTAGGGTGAACACAGTGAAGATAAATTCCAAATGGCAAGGCGAGGTTATTACCTTTGAAACCGATTATACAAAATGGTTGGAATCAAATACATCTTATAGATTGGGTGAAATTTATGATATAAGAATTTCGCCGAGAACCCCTGAGATTAAGAATAATCCCAATATAATTAAAAGCAGAATCCCCGGCATACAGATTTTGCCGCTTCTGAATGGCAAAAATCTTAAATGCAAGAAGATTATCTATGATAATCTAACTGGTTACTGGATAAAAAAAACATCACTGAAGAATTTCCGGGGATACTTCATCACGCCTCATATTGTAGTTGGATTAGGATTTAGAGAAAATGGCAGGGTTGCAGCTGCATATGATGAGAAATGTTATCCCTGGATGGGTGATGTGTATCATCTCATAAGAAAGAGTAATCTGTTTAACTTAAATTTTGATATGACCGAGCAGGAAGTCGTTGAGTATCTCAATTCCGATTATGTAAAACTTTATGTTAAAGATATTTATAGAGAAATTACATACCATCTGAGTATTACTCAATTAGAAAATCTACCTTTACCAAACAAGAAGGAGTGGGAGGGGATCAAAAAGGTTTATGAAAGACCCAATTAAAGATTTACAAACATTTAGAGAATTTTTAGGTTCTATCCCATTAAGCAAATATCGTGAAGAATTGAAGGATGTTAAATGGGTAGAGCAGGATTTACCTAAAGAAATACTGCCTTTAGGTTCGATATTCAAGTATTATTGGGAGAATAGACAATTTCTAAACTTCGAAGCGTGGTTTGAAGATTTCTGGTCAGAGATTAACACCGAACCACAGAGTAAAAGAGCGCTTGAAGAATTTAAGCGGTATTATTTCAACAAGACACTGAAAGAAGATGGCTGGTTTAAGAAAGGTTTTAAAGCAAGAATGTATAGAACATGGATTTCTGTGCTTACTCAACTGGATTTTTGCTATTTGTTTGAGTATATTTGTGTACTCGAAAATAGAAAGTTAACACTTGAATGTAATGCTGAGTTGGATGTAAAAGGAATTGATGCGCGAGTACAAGATATTGATTTTCAAGTGACTAAGATTACTCAAAGAAAAGAAGCCCGGAGTGCAAGCAAAAAAAAGACATTGATTACTATTCCTTACGCAGTTTTCAATGTTGAAGAATTTGAGAGGTTAATTAATAGCCCCCGCGTAAAAGATAAATCGGGTTATCAAAAATCACTGCAGTCATTTAACAAGTATTTTATTAGACTCAAAAATGGATTTGTTGTCTTCCATGAAAATTATGTTAAACCGATAATAGAAAATATCGATGATAGCGAAAAGGTAAGAAAAGCAGTAGAGCAAATCTCGTCAGAGTTATCGGGAGAATATAATCTATGAATTCCTTCATAATGGTAAGGAACTTTCTATGCTAATCTTGTTGTCGAAATACAATCATGCAAAATTAGAGAATGAGTTAAATAACAAATTTTTAATCCGTGAGAACAAAAGCGGCAATATTCTCTTTTTAGGTCGGGCCATAGAACCTAAGGAGTAAAAAGGGAGTTTTTTTTGCTAAACATTATTAATATCGAACTCAATGAGCAGTTTAAGAGGGCACTGGATTTGATGGAGAATACCAATAAGAATGTCTTTGTTACTGGCAAGGCAGGGACAGGTAAGTCAACACTCTTGGAATATTTCCGTTCTATTACCCATAAAAAGATTGTGGTTTTGGCACCGACCGGTGTTGCAGCACTCAATGTCCAGGGTGAGACAATCCATTCATTCTTTGGTTTCAAGCCCGATGTTACTATCCAGACCATCAAAAAACTAAAACCAAAAGATGCCAAGACCTATAAAGAACTTGATGCCATAGTCATAGACGAAATTTCTATGGTGCGTGCAGATTTGCTTGATTGTGTTGACCATTTTTTAAGACTGAATGGAAGGGATTCATCTAAACCCTTTGGGGGCCTTCAGATGATTTTTATAGGTGATTTGTATCAATTACCTCCAGTTGTAACATCAAAAGAAAAGAAAATCTTCAGCGAGCATTATGAAAGCGCCTATTTCTTTGATGCAAATGTCTTTAAGGATTTACCGATGGAGTTTATTGAGCTTGAAAAGGTCTATCGCCAGAAGGACGCAAATTTCATTGAACTTTTAAATAGAATCAGGAATAATACAGTTACCGAAGAAGACATCAGGTTTTTAAATACTCGCGTCGGTGTACAGCTAAATAGAGGAGAAGGCGATTTTATTGTATATCTCACAACCCTTAATGGGATGGCATACCAGATTAATAACGAATATCTTGATAAGTTGCCGGGTAAAACCTACCAGTGGACTGCTGATATTGAGGGCGAGTTTGATAAAAATTCTTTTCCGACCGATTATATTTTGACAATAAAACCCGGTGCCCAGGTGATGATGTTGAATAATGACTCTATGGGAAGATGGGTCAATGGCTCAATTGGCAGGGTTTTGAATGTCCGTTATAGTAGAAAAGAGGAGTGTGATACAATAGCGGTTCAATTTCAGAATGGTAATAGAGAGTATGTTACACCCTTTACCTGGGAGATTTTCCATTTTTATTATGACGAAACAACAAAGATGATTGAGTCAGAGACGGTCGGAAGGTTTACCCAGTATCCACTAAAACTTGCCTGGGCAGTCACGATTCATAAGAGTCAGGGAAAGACATTTGATAAGGTGATAATTGATTTAGGTCGGGGAACATTTGCGGGTGGACAGGTCTATGTGGCATTGAGCAGGTGCACATCATTTGAAGGAATAAGTCTAACAAAACCGATTAAAAAAGGGCATATATTTACCGATTGGAAGATTGTAAAATTTTTGACGAACTTCCAGTATAAATTGTCAGAAAGGGAGATATCCCTTGAGAAGAAGATTGAAATTATAAAAAATGCAATCGCCAATGCTAAACTACTCGAGATTGTATATTTAAAACCCAATGATGAAAAGAGCAAGAGGATAATCCAGCCCTATGAGGTTGGTGAATTTGATTTTCAAAATAAGCGATTTTTGGGAGTAAGGGCATATTGTGAAAAAAGAAAAGAAGAAAGAACCTTCCGCATCGACCGGATTATAAATTTAAAAATAATATGATGATATTACAAGAACCAATACGCTGAGTTATACTCATTTTTGCATTATTTGATTAACCGTTGGAAATTAACGGAAAATTGTTTAAGACTGTTTCAT
>JBDRWH010000197.1:0-3383 GCA_039802325.1 Caldifarciminota bacterium | reverse complement strand
TTTTCCTTCGGTCGCTCTGTCTCCATTTCCATTTCTTTTCTTGAGATATATTCTTCTGTTTATTAAATTGATTGCCTTGCGGAAAGTTTCGGGGTCACCTTTCTTTACCTTTGGTTCAGATGGCAGGGGTAAGATCTCCAGCGCCATTGTAGAATCAGATGCACTCAAATCAGTTGAAAGCAAGAGGATTTCTTCTTCACCGTTCCAGGCAATGATTGCCCTTTGATTGGGTTCAAAGATTGTTACACCGGGATTAAAAGGAATCAATCCGCGGTCAGCAAAAAGAATTGCAAAAGGTAAGATTGTTATCAAAAAAAAGTTTTTAGACATAAATTAATTATAACAATTATCAAAAAAAAATCAATAGGAATGTTCTCTGCTTAATAAATAATTGTGGTGAGTCTGTGGCTAATTTCTATTTCTACAGATTTGAGACGGCGGACTATTCCAAAACCAAGAAGTTTATAATGATGCGATAAAGTCGCTTTACCAGAAGATACAACTCTTCATCTTCTTCTTGCCTTCGTCAATTATATCCTCTTTGCGCTCTTTTATTTCTTTTTCAACTTTCCCGCGCAGTGAGTCAAGTACAGCGCCGCGGTTGAGGAAATCTTTGTATTTATCTGCAAATGCCTGAATTTCTTCAATTGGCAGTTTATCAACCAGAGGTTTCAGTTCACCCTTTCCAATTTTTGCCTTGAAGTTTTTGTCCAGCAATATTTCTTTTGCACCCGCAACCAGACCTTTCACCTTTATCTTTCCTGCAAAAACACTGAATGAACTCTTTCCATCTTTGTCCACGCTGGTCTTGAAAGTTGTGCCCCTTATATATGCCTGTGCTGCATCAGTTCTCACCTCAAATTCATCACCTTTATTCATTTTCGTTACCTTTGTAATGACATCACCGATGGAAGCAAAGATCCGCTGAAAAACACCTTTATTGGTCTTTTCCTTTCTCTCAATTCTAATACTTGAATTTGGTTCCACTCTTACCAGTGAATAATTGGAAAACTGCACCTCACACACTGATTCGGTATAGGTTGTTACAATGTCGTTTACATAAAGTTGCGCATTTAATGTGCCGGCGTATTTTTTCCCACTTCGTTCAACAATCACGTTGCCCACCAAATAAGATATCTTTGCCGGGATATCTGCGGTGAGCAATGGCAATAATAAAATTCCTGCAATAAAACCCATTTTTCCTCCTTTAGATTAATTAGCCTTAACTTCCTGCTGTTTTTTGTAATATTGAGCCTGCAAAAAAATCAATGGTAATCCGACAACAAGCGCATAGACCAACAGGAAGAAAGAATCATAGCCCAGAAACATTGAAAGCGTCACTAAAGCAGTGGTGAAATAGAACCTTGAAATACTCTGTTTATGGCTTTGCGCTGTGCGCAGGCTCTGTTCTCTTTGATACACGCCATAGCCAAGCAGGAGAATGCCAATTATTGACAGTATCGGGCTGTTAAGGATCCGATACTGGTGCCACCAAACAATCGTTGTAATGCCAAAAACCAGAGAAGAGTAAAAGAATAGGGCGAATAACCCGCGCAACAGATAATTATGAGATTCCGCAGGAACAAAATTGGGCTGGAAAAATAAATTTTTTTGATAGTATTCTTTGCAAAGCCATAAAATTAGAATCAGTGTATACAAATATGGAAAAAACCAGTTTTCATAGGGGCTCAGGCAGTTATAGAAAAACAAACCTGAATACAGCAGAATAAATACAATCCAGATCAGCCTTTTGTAGTAGATTTGGGTCTTCATTTTCTAATAGAATAATAAATCAAACAAATATTCGCCTTCTTTGTCAGGAACAAGCACCACATTGTTCTTTGTGATCTTGCCAAGAATAGTATAATTATTTTCTCTGGCAATTCTGTTTACTTCATCCTTTTTCATTTCCTGTAATTTGAATTTTGTATCACAGGCGACATTACTTAAAAAACCGCTGATTGTAATTGAATTTTTCGGTGTGTTGTCTTTTATCATATCTTTGGGAAACAGCATAACATCTATACTCTTTTTCTCTTTAATCTTCAGAAAAACATAATCAGCAGGGGTTGAGTTGTTCAGGAGCAATGTTGCGTTCAGTGTCTGGTTTAATAACTGATTGAATTCCTTCAGTTTGACAAGAAGCGTGGTGTCAACCGCAGGTTTCACCTGCCTGATGATTGTGTCCTCAAGGATTCTGTTCTTTATGATAAAATCAATTTGAGCGGGTGGGATAGAAAGGATTTTTTTATCCACGACCCACAATACATCACTTCGTTCTCTTATGGTTGCTAACTTCACCTGGTCAGAGATGGTCAATGAGTCCCGATATTGGCTGCATATTGCAAATCTTATGCCTTCAAGGTTTTTTATGCCGTAGCCCAGATCCACAGGAATTGACAAAAAATTGTTTTGATAGACCGGATAATTGGTGATCAAAAAATCCAACGGAACATCATTTAAGAATTTGTAAAATCCAAGACGCTGAAAGATCTGGAACATAAAGGGTGTTTCAAAATTCAGATAACCAACCTTTAATCCCTTGCTATCTTTAATGCTACAAAGGAATGGCTCAGGTTTCTGTATATCCGCAAGCAGAGAAGATAGATAAATGACCTCAATCGTTGAGGTCTTGACACTTGGACGCTTTGGACAGTTGATAAAGGTAAGACACACGAGGATTGATAAAATGTATCTCAAAGATTGTAATAGTGATTTCATATTTTATTATATAGATTGCTCAGGCAAAGTCAATATCTGATGCGGGATGAGAAAGGAACTCCTGTACATATTCATTTGCCTGGTCAAAGTCTTTTTCGTCCACAACAACCTCGCCCCAGCCACCCTCCATCATTTTGGGTAGTCCATCAAGCCAGGTTGTTTCAAATCTTCTGACCATTGCCTCAATATTATGTCCCTTGAGCATTTCTTTGATGGTGATGGCCGTGAATTCATCCTGGGCAAGATAGACACGCTTGAGCATAAATTATTATAGAAAGAAAATCCTGAAAGTCAAGGATTGTTTACGGAGAGTGCGCCTTTCAAATTATAGATATTGAAGCCTATTTTTGTAAAGCGGTGATGAATCATTGTTCAAAATTCTGCAATTGGTATTCATTCGAGCAACTGTCCCCATATCTTTCTGTAAATTATCTGGCGTGCTAAGGTGAGCCGAACATAGTCACGGGTTTCAGAAAAGGGAATCAATTCAATGAATTCATCCATTTCAGCATTGCTATTTTTCCTGAGCCATTTTCTTACATTGATCGGACCCGCATTGTAGGCAGCAAGTGCCACGGGCAAAGAATTATACTCACTCAACATTTTAGAAATGTATGTTGTACCAAATTTTATTGATACCTGGGGGTCATAAAGGGAAAATG
>JBDRWH010000196.1:0-3419 GCA_039802325.1 Caldifarciminota bacterium | reverse complement strand
CGGTGGTAATCTATTGAATTTTTGCTGATATTCCTCAATCAATTTCTTGTATTCATTTTCTGGTTCGTTCGTCGTCTGAAACCTGAAAAATGCTGCAGTATTAAAATCCGGGTCTCTCTTCTCAAAGATTATTTGCATTGTCTCGGCAAGACTCTGAGTATAGCCTATATACACAAGGTCCTGAAGAATGTCAGATAATTCAAAAACTCCTGGATAATCAGGAGCATTCTTTAATTGTTCAGGAATCAATTTTCTCCAACCACTCTCAATTGGCATAGGAAATTATATATAAAAATTGAAGTTTGTCAACACTAACGGAATTAAGGTGTAAGCCTTTTATAGAAAGTGGTCGTTAATTAATGTATGGTTTATAGTTTTAGCCATTAGCATTAAAATTTCGAAAAGATAATAAAAGTTTTTTACGATATTTCAAAATCTGTTGTTACTCTATTTCTTCCATTTTGTTTGCTTTGATACATTAGTTTGTCTGCCCTTTTGATTATTGATTTTAATGTATCTTTTTCTCTCACAAGTGTAGCACCAATTGAGACCGTTACATTTATTATATCAGAATTGACCCTGACATTAGAGAGGGCAACCAAATTCTTAAACTTATGGGCGATCGTATATAACTGGGTATCTATGACATTCGGTATGATTACAATGAACTCTTCGCCGCCATAGCGCCCAACAAGGTCAAAGGAACGGGAATTCTTCATAAGGACATTTGAAACCATTCTCAGCACCTTGTCTCCCACATCATGCCCAAAATTATCATTAACCTTCTTAAAATTGTCAATATCAATGAAGAGAATGCCAAATGGCCAGCCAAACCTTTTAAATTCATTCAATCTTGAATGGAGTTGTATTTCTATGTATCTTCTGTTTGCAATCTTAGTCAGGCTGTCAAGAAGTGCAAGTTTTTCCAGTTCTTGAATCTTAAGATTCAAGTCATCTATTTCAGAATCGTCACTGAATATTTCTGCTGCGCCGATCATATTTTGATTGTCGTCAAAAACAGGAATTGTCTTTATATGCACGAGCACGCGGTATCCATCCCTGTGTTTAATATATAAGTCACCTTCATAGGGTTTTCCGGTGTTTGATACCTTTGCTACAGGGCAATATTGAGGATCACCACAGCAAATTTTACCTTCTTCATTAATGTGAACCAAAATATTATCAGAACAACTCTTGCCTAAAACTTGTTCTGCTTTGTATCCAGTAATCTCTTCTGCCTTAGCATTCCAGTACATTATTTTATTAGAGGAGTCAACAAAATAAACTCCTTGAGTTAGATTTGCCAACAAAACTTTGCAGAAATTATGACAGTCAAAATTCATTGATATTGGTTGTGCCATATAAATTTCTCCAAGGGCAGTCTTTCAGGTCTAATTTTTTCTGCTCCAATTTGTTTTTCGGAAAGAACTGGATTTATTTTATCAGAATGTTTACCAACAATTATAAGGGTTATAACTTCCATATCTTCCGGGATTTTCAAGATTTCTTTCACCTTTTGTTGATTGTAGCCTGCAATAGGATGGGCGACAAGCCCCAGTTCCGTCGCCCGCAATATCATTGCCGCAGTTGCCATTCCCGTATCAAATAGATAATATCTCCTGCTATCTTTCATTATGCAATCAAATTCAGGTTTACTGAAGACCGCAATAATCATACTTGCGGATTGTGCCCATTCATTACCTGGGGATAGTGCTGAATGTAATGCAGTCAGGATGGTTTTGTCATAAACAAAAACATAACGCCAGGGTTGGTTATTGAAACAGGAACAAAATAATCGGGCACAATCGGCAAGGTCTTCAACCAGATCTTTAGTTATTTCTATCGGTTCTAATGACCGATAGGCGCGTCTATTTTCAATTGCATGTATAACCTCCATATTATCAGCCTGTTTTTAGAATCAACTATTCTACAGATTCTTTTGGCAATTGCCCTATCTGGCTCGTTAGTTTTTTCTTACCAGAAATATTGCAGTATGCTTCAATAGTAATGATGTCCTCAATTTTCGCCTCAGGGAGTATGAATAGATATTTCTGAATTGCATTGTCAATTTGTCTGCCGCTTTTTTGCTCTATTATCCGGTTGCCGTTAAGTTCAATTTCAATTTTATTCACATAATGTTTTTGTGAATCACGAACCTGGTGGTTAACAGTAAGCTTTAAAATCTTATTCGTCGTATCAAATTGGGCAATTATCTCGCCCGGTGGATGAGCATTGGCGATTTTTGCCATTGCAACCAAAATTGTGATAATCAGAATAAATTTATTCATTTTAACCTCCTTAAAAATATGTAAGATAAATTACAATCAGCGCGTGGATGGTAGCAAAAATAACAGCAATAAGTGCAAGAAGTCGGTGTATCTTCAAAGGCACTTTTATCAGTCTCAAACCCGTAAGGACTGCAAGTAGCACGCAAATATATGTCATGATGCCAAGGGGTTTTATGAAATTACTGATCATCTGCAAAATATCATTCTCCCCACACAATCGTTCCTTTATTTGTAAGATTGTAAACTTCGGCCTCAAGTATCGCCTGATGTCTCTTTTCATCCTCAGCGAGTTGTTCAAATATCTGCTTCCCTTCTTTGTCTTTGATACTTTTTGCAATCTTGAGGTATCTTTCCATCGCCATCTTCTCAGCCTTTATTCCGATATTGAGAACATCAATTATTTCGTCTTTGTTTGGTTCAAATTCTCCCGACACTTCGGGTTTAATCACCTTTGATGCTTTGGTGAATTGTGTGGTATCTAAACCAGTCTTACCCTTGCGCGCCTCAATGATACTCTTTACATATTCGTAATGTCGTGCCTCAAATCCCGCAAGCTCAAGAAATAATTTTTTGCCGGCCTCGCTCTGTGCACTTCCAGCTGCATCGGTATAAAAATCCTGTGCCTTTCTTTCAGCAACCAAAGCGGATGTTAGCAGTCTATTGATGCTTGTGACCTTTCTTTTTGCTGTTTTCTTCTTTTTCATCTTACCTCCTTTCACTTAAAAATTTTACTATTTCCTCAAAATCAGGAAGTTGAGGAATATCATAGATTTTAATCCAGATAATTTTTTGATTTTCATCAACGATGATATTCGCCCGCTCCGAAAACCCTTCTTTTTCCCGGAATATTCCGAGTTTTTTTGCGTACTCGCCATGGGGCCAGAAATCAGAGAGTAATTTTGTCTCTTTTACTCCCATATCTTTTGCCCAGGCGTGTTTTGAAGGCACCGGGTCAACACTTATGCCTAAAGCAACGGTATTGAGTTCATCAAATCTTTTCTTGTTCTGTTCCACCGCCTTCATCTGCTTTGTGCAAACGCCCGTCCAGGCAAGGGGGTGGAAGGATAGAAGAACTTTTTTCCCTTTGTAGTCGGATAATCTTACATCCTGATTATGCTGGTCTTTCAAAAC
>JBDRWH010000195.1:0-3431 GCA_039802325.1 Caldifarciminota bacterium | reverse complement strand
CACGGTTCACGGTAAACGTTTCACGAACTATTCACTTCTTCACCCCTATTCTCCCTTCTTTTCCCTTTTTCGCCCTCTTTAGCCTTTTTTCGCCCTATATTGCCTTTTATAATTATACCTTATTATACTCATGTTTTTTTTTTATCAATACCCCAAATGCACCCCTTCCGGATGCAAGATTGGCCTACATTTGCGTGATTTCTAACATTATAAATTTTTGCCATTTTTTATCCCCATTCTCAAAAATTGATAGAAATGCCCTTTTTAAAACACGCCGTTATTATTTTTCAAAAGTTTACACTTTTCAGACAGGTTGGAAAGTATAAACTTTCACACCAACACATTATTCCCATACCTGGCAATCTTCGCCCCATTATTATACGCCGACATCCTGGAATAATTTGACTGGGCAAGCACACCACAAGTAAATTCCACCACATTTGACCAGGCAGATGTATCATAAGAGGCGTTTGTTGCCCTGGCAACTACAACATATTTGTATTTATGCAGCCATTCCACATTATCAACAAAGAGCGTTTCAATTGGACTATTCGCCTGATGATACCCATAATGCCATTGATTGGTAATATCATCCCAGCGATGAACAATATATTTTTGGGCATAAATTGAATTATTATGCCAGGATATTTGAACCTGGTTTGGTGGAACCTCAACAGCCTGTCGCAATGTCGGTGCATCAACCCAGGGGATTTGAACAAGAATCGTTCTGCAAGGCGGTGAGGAAACAGTTCCTCTCTTTGCATAGACTTGATATACATATTGAGCACCACGATGGACACCGTCATCAATATACCATTTTTGATTCGGCGGAATGTCACCATCTATCTGTGTTCCTCCTCTATAAACCCAATAGCAATCAATCAACTGGGGACAATCAAAACTCCAGAGCAATTTAACCGAATCTTCTTTTACAAAACCAGGAAATGCCGTCGAAAGATTATACGGTGTGGCACCCACGGGAATAACTTTAGCCCATGAGACTTTTTTCCCAATATTTGTAGTTACGGTAAGGGTCACCTTATAAAGAGTATCCCAGTTAGCATAAAGGTGGTAAATATGGGTTGGATTTTGTTGATTGCTTGTTCCGCCATCACCGAAATCCCAAGAATAAGAGGCTGCATAGTTAGAACTACCGTAGCCATAATAATAAGGGATGAAATCGAGATCCGAAGAATAAGGGTTACCTCCGGGAGTGCAATAAATTTCAGCAATATTCACACTATCCCTGACAAAAACAATATAAAGGTAGCCATCCTTAGAAGCTTGGTTGAGATTATACACATCCGCAAGGGTATCACTACCGATTATTCTTCTTTCAAAATAAGTCCCGTGCCCAGGATGAAGGTGCCCACCAAACCAAGTTGCAATTGGCCGATTATTTTTTAGCCCTGCATCCCGAATATCTGATATACCACTAGGGCTAAAACAATATCGAATTACTATTGTCATTACCATTAAAGGATGATGATTTAGAATGATCATCTTCCTTTGGTTAGTAATTTCATTATGTAGCCAATCCCAGGAATAATCCCAAGACTGTCCTTTATCTACATCAGCACATGGAGAAGTGCCCGGTAAGCCTAAATAAGCCTCACCTCGGGTGTTGAAATCAGTGCAAATGAAGTGGTATCCTTGATAGTCAAAAGCCGAATTTAAATAAAAACTTTTATACGACTCACTGCTTGAAACAGCTGTTGTGCATTCATTGGAATAATGCCAATTTGGCACAGCAAAAAAATATCTCAAACTGTCATATCTACTCTTAAAGGCATTAGAGAAATACTCGCCTATTTTGACCGTGCTTGCTGATTGTTGCATATATGAAGATGAATTACCAATATAAGGCCAAGTATCGTGGTTTCCCAAGATAGGAATCCATGGCACCTGCAAATTACTCAACACTTTCTTTGTCCTTTGATACTCAGACCTTTCTGAAGTGCTTGTGATATCACCCAAGCATCCAACAAATTTAATTGGATAATTATATCCCGGCCCCATTAACTGATTTATCTTCGCTACGATATTTATGTTATTATCAATTGCAGGGGTTGTCTCATTTGGGTCATTATCAGTATCATTGAACCCAGGGGAACCAAAATCCTCAAGCCAAAGAGTATCCGATCCTACTATATGTGGTTGCTTTTTCTTACCTTCAGCAATATGGAGGTCAGTCATTATCGCAAAAGCATACATACATGGACCGACACCAACTGTATCCATCTTTGTATAGACTGTCATTGGAAGAATAATAGTAATACCTTCGGTACGTCCTTTGAATTCAACTGATTCAAATTTTAATGGCTCAAAATTTATAGCCTTGCCCACACGAATTACTTTATCTGTATTGGGGAACTCAATATCCATTTGCTGAACGTTTGTGGAATCAACCGATATTCCATCGTGCCACTTACTGAAAATGAATATTGCCTCGCCTTTGTTGTCGGTTATGGTTTCTTGGCTTAGATTTTCTGTCAAACCAGTGCGGTAAATAGTTGCCTTAATTTCACGGTATCTCACAAGACTGTCAGATACCCAATTGCCTAATGTGTCAAAGTGACTTGAAGAGAATGGGTATTTAACCACAACCCTAAAAGAATAGTCCGCTCCGCCAAATGTAACTAAACACAAAACAAAGGCTAATATAACTGCGCTGTAAGTGTATCTGTTAAACATAAACACCCCCTCATAAATTTAATCCTATAGTAGCACATAAAGGCGGTAGACCAAAGATGACAATGCCCTCAGGATAAAATCTTTCTCCTTCTTTTTTTATCCATTTATCAAGCGCGAGAACACCTATTCCGCTTCCAATCGCAGTACCTATCGCAGATTTCCACCAGCACTTATTTTGATTACATAATTTTCCTACAAACCAACAGCTTGTGCTACTTAATAAAATATTCCCGATGACGTAAATTTTATACCCCTCGCCTGGGGACCAAGGGTTATCTATTGTATTATACATCGCTATGACAAGCCCCAACATAGACGGAATCCCTGAACCGATACTCGCTCCTACAAACTCCAATCCGTAAATCCCTGCCTGTTTTAAGAAAGAAGTCTTCGGTTGTAGACTTTCACCTTCAACCTGCATCATTAGCATTGTATTGAATTGTAATGGATTTTGACAAAATGAAATCTTCCGTATCATTGAATTGTTCCAATCTGAGGATTGCATCATTCCCCAACCGGGTGAAATCGGCTGGGGTAATTTTTGACTCATCCCAGGTTCTATAAACTGCCCAAAGCACAAACCAGCGATGAATAACAGGCACCCCAATTTCACCCTCGCCCCTGCCCTCTCCCATTGAGGGCGAGGGAGTGAGTAGAAGATAATCTTACCCATTTTTACCCCCTTGTTAGTCAAATCCCAAATTCCAAGCACCAAATTCCAAACAATACTCAAACCC
>JBDRWH010000194.1:0-3490 GCA_039802325.1 Caldifarciminota bacterium | reverse complement strand
GAATGGGAACACCGAAAGATACGAATAAGCGATATAAATATCTTTTGAAACATGGGCAAACCGGCCTGTCTGTTGCATTTCACTTCCCTACGCTTTATGGAAGGGATTCTGATGACCCATTCTCCCATGGTGAAGTTGGAAAATGTGGTGTTGCTATTGATACGCTGAGAGACATGGAAATTCTGTTTGACGGTATTCCACTTGATAAGATTTCAACATCAATGACAATAAACCCACCAGCTGCAATGTTACTGGCGATGTATATTGTAGTTGGTGAAAAACAGGGTGTGCCTGCACATATGCTCACAGGGACTATTCAAAATGATATGCTGAAAGAATACCAGGCACAAAAGACATGGATTTATCCACCCGAACCTTCAATGCGAATTATTACAGATATTCTTGCATACTGTTCAGACCATGTTCCAAAATGGAATACAATTTCAATATCTGGATATCATATTCGTGAGGCAGGTTCTACAGCACTGCAGGAGCTCGCCTTTACGCTTGCCAATGGTTTGACCTATGTTGAATATGGCATGAAAGCCGGTTTGGCTGTAGATAAATTTGCGCCCAGGTTGTCGTTCTTTTTCAATGCCCATCTGGATTTCTTTGAGGAGATAGCCAAATACCGTGCAGCAAGAAGGATATGGGCGCGGGAAATGAAAGAGAGGTTCAAGGCGCAGGATCCTCGTTCGTGGCTAATGCGTTTTCACACGCAAACTGCTGGATGTACGCTGACTGCACAACAGCCTGAGAATAATATTGTTCGCACTGCTTTTGAGGCTCTGTCAGCAGTGCTTGGTGGCACTCAATCCTTACATACTAATTCAATGGACGAAACTTATGCGCTACCTACTGAGAAGGCGGTAAAAATTGCCTTGAGAACCCAGCAATTGATTGCATATGAGACAGGTGTTGTCAACACTATCGATCCGCTTGGTGGTTCGTATTATGTGGAAGCACTCACTAATGAACTCGAACGAGGAGCGTACGAATATTTTGACAAAATAAACAAGCTGGGTGGAGTGCTTTCTGCGATTGATAAGGGATTTTTCCAGAAGGAAATTGCGCGTAGTGCATACGAATATCAGCAGGCAATTGAAAGGAAAGAGAAATATCATGTCGGCATTAATATTTTCGAGGAGGAAGGAAAACCGGAGATTGATATATTGAAGATTCCTCCTGAGGTTGAGATCGAACAGGTCAGGAATTTGAAGAAAGTCAAGAAAGAAAGGAACAATGCCAAGGTCAAAGAAAAACTGAAGGATTTACGCAAGGCAGCGGAAACCGGTGAAAATCTAATGCCTAGAATTCTTGAATGTGTCCGTGTTTATGCTACACTTGGTGAGATGTGTGGCACACTAAAAGAAGTATTCGGTGTATATCGTGAACCGATCATATTTTAAAGTTCATGGTTTTAAGTTGAATGGTATGGCAGCCCGTATCGTTTTACGTTTTTGGTATATTTGTTAAGATAACCGTAGACGGTCAACAATTTACGAGACGGGCAGCGAAACCGTATAACGATTAAAGTTATATGAGGAGGTTTTTATGAAAAAAATCCGTGTCCTTGTTGGTAAACCTGGTCTTGATGGTCACGACCGTGGGGCAAAGGTTGTGGCTGCGGCTTTAAGGGATGCTGGTATGGAGGTTATTTACACTGGACTTCACCAAACCTGTGAAGCGATTGTTGAGGCAGCAATACAGGAAGATGTGGATGTTGTGGGGCTTTCTATTCTTTCAGGCGCCCACATGACGATATTTCCTAAAATCTTGAATCTTCTGAAAGAGAAAAAAGCGAAGATCCCGGTAATTGGCGGTGGTATAATACCTCAGGATGACATCAAGAAACTTGAAAGGATGGGTGTAAAGAAACTCTTTGGACCGGGCACACCAACAACGGAAATTGTTAATTGGATAAACAATAATATTGCGAAAAGTAAGGTTCCTGAGAAAAAGAAATCTGCAATAAAGAAAAAGAAGAAAAATTAGAGATCAAGGAACAGTTGCATTTGGAGACTAAAAATTGTGTAAACTTGTTTATTGTTTGGGATTTGGTGCTTGGTTATTAGGATTTTTTAAAAAGGAGGTTTAATGAGAAAAGGTCAGATAAGAAAATCAGAAATACTCAAAAAGAGAAAAAGGCGTGAAGCAACAGAGCGTTTACGTATCAAGTACATAAATGCAAGCACAGAAGAAGAACGCAATGCAATACTGAAGAAGTTGATGAAAGTCAATCCTTATATTAGCATTGAGCAGTTTCTTAAACCGATTGAGAAAAAATTAAATAAAACTGAAAAATAGGGGTTGACACTTGAAATTAGGAAAATTTGAATTGCTACCTTTATCGGATGGCTCATTTTTTCTTGACGGTGGAACAATGTTTGGCGTTGTGCCGAAAGTTTTGTGGTCAAAAATAGTCCAGCCTGATGAGTTGAACCGTGTTGAGATACCGCTAAATTGTCTTTTGGTCAGAACTGGTGATACTAATATTCTCATTGATACAGGCATCGGCAATAAACTTG
Organism: Caldifarciminota bacterium; assembly: GCA_039802325.1. GTDB lineage: Bacteria > Hydrothermota > Tepidihabitantia > SM23-42 > JAOAFX01 > JAOAFX01. The sequence goes on along the minus strand of JBDRWH010000194.1, from coordinate 962 downwards.
ATGAAAAATTTCTTGAAATCTATAGTGTCAAACAGGAAAAGAATTTGGATAGCGAGTTAAGGCGATTAGGCTTGCAACCTGAGGACATTGATTACGTGGTGAATACGCACCTTCATTTTGACCATTGTGGCTGGAACACAATTTCTTTTTCGTCGGTTCGTCTAAATAGCAATGGTGGAATTGGGCATGAAGTAGGCTCTGACAAAGATCGTAGTGGTACTGCAATGCCTGGTTTTCCCAATGCAAAGTATGTGATACAAAAGCAGGAATGGTATGATGCAACTCATCCTAATGAACGAACCAGGGCGAGCTATTTCAAGGAAAATTTTATTCCGCTCAAAGAATATGGATTATTATTACTCGTGGAAGGAGAATACGAGATCGTTCCAGGAATAAAGGTTATTAATACAATTGGACATACAAAAGGACATCAATCAGTATTAATTGAATCCGAAGGTAAAAAAGCAATTTACTGGGGCGATTTTATGCCTACATCCGCGCATATAAAACTTCCTTATCACACGAGTTTTGACCTTTATCCTATGGATCTTTTGGAGTTGAAGAAAAAATATCTGAGAAAGGTAATTGATGAACATTGGTTGATGATCTTTGAGCATGATCCGAATGTAGTATTTGCATATCTTGTGGAAGAAGGGGGAAAACCAGTCTTGAAGCCAATACAATCATTAAATCCCAATGACCAAATCCCAAATCCCAACCAATGCCCAAGTAGTAAAATTCCAAACACAAAGCCATACGATTTGAAGGAGAGAACTTTACAGTTCGCAAAAGAGGTAGTAGAGTTTATAAAAACATTACCTAAGACATCAGCAAATATTGAGTATACGAAACAATTGATAAGATCTTCTGGTTCGATTGGTTCTAATTATATAGAAGCAGATGAAGCTTTGGGTAAAAAAGATTTTTTAATGAGAATAAGGATTTGTAGAAAGGAATCAAAG
>JBDRWH010000193.1:0-3492 GCA_039802325.1 Caldifarciminota bacterium | reverse complement strand
GCTGTCTATATCGCTTCTTTTGTAGTATGAACCAACCAAATAGGTTGAGGGACCATCAAGAAATAGTATTTCTGGTTGGTTTTCAATGATGAAATTTACGGGTTCTTCAGTAAGTGGTCCCTGAATGTCGGAACTGAAGATAAACTTTGAATCTTCTTCAACCATAACCATAAGAACAAAACCAAGTCGGTTAGATAATCCATGAAAAACTGGCTTTGAGAATTTCAATTTTGTACTACCAAATTCGTAACACATGCCATCTGCGATTATTACATTGCGTTTATAATTCTCAATTTGAATTAGAAAATAGGAAGCACGATGTTTTTGACTTTCGTTAATATACTCATGCGGGTTTTTGATGAAAATATCCTTATTTTTGAATATTTCAGGCTCATTAGGATTGTGGTGGTCATAATGATAATGAGTTATTATGACGATATCAGAAAGAGACACCCATTTCTTGATATCACCCCATAATTTTCTATGACGGTCGATTTCAATCTTATGTGGTGGCAAAGAATAACGGTCTGGCGATACCGATACGCCAGGGTCAATGAATATCTTGATATCCCTGGTTTCTACATAGGTCGCCATACTACGAGCGCCAAGCGAATCAAAGGCAACAGGAAGAACCTTCATATACTGAACGTAAGACTGATTAAATGGTAATTGGTTAAATAGAAAAAATAGAACAACCTTTTAGAATATTGCATAATCTATAGTTTTCTGGTCGTCGTTTCATATCTTTGTATTATGTCCAATCGCCTCTGGTGTCTACCACCTTCAAATGCTGTGCTGAAGAAAGTATTAATAATTGGTTGCCATTGCCTTTTTTGTTTGATTGTTCGTGCGGGCATAACAAGAATGTTTGCATTGTTATGTGCCCTTGCGTAGTACGCAAGTTCTTTGTCAGTACAAATTGCCGCTCTTATGTTTTTGACCTTATTTGCAGTTATTGCCATTCCCTGTCCACTAAAACAAATAATTATTCCATATTTAATTCTATTCTTTGCTACAGCATGAGCTACTTTCAGGGCAATCTTGGGATAATCAGCGGGCTTCTCTGAATATGTTCCGTAGTCCACCACCTTGAGTTTGTTCCTTTGAAGAAAATCTTTTATTCTATTCTTTAACTTATAGCCTCTATGGTCTGCTCCAATGCCTATCTTCATAAAACTGAAATCACCAGAATTCTATTTAACCATTCAACTATATAACCAGTTAACCAACCTTCGTGAGCCAGCCGTGCTTGTCTTCTATCCTGCCTTCAATGATATCAAAGAAATACTTCTGTAGTTTCTTGGTAATCGGACCTGCCTTACCTTCGCCAATTGTTATCTTATCAATACTTCGTATAGGTGTTACCTCAGCAGCTGATCCAGTAAAGAAGACTTCATCTGCAAGATATAGGAACTCTCTGTTGAGCATTTCCTGGACAAGAGGAATACCAAGGTCTTTGCAGAGTTGAATGACTGTATTGCGCGTAATACCAGGAAGAATGCAGGCGTGAAGTGGCGGTGTATACACTACACCGTTTTTCACAGCAAATATGTTCTCTCCTGAGCCTTCACTCACATAGCCCGTGTTATCAAGGGCGATTCCCTCTACGAAGCCATAAACAATCGCTTCCATTTTTATGAGTTGTGAATTCATATAGTTGGCACTGCATTTTGCCATGGCTGGAAATGTATTTGGAGCCATTCTATTCCAGGAAGATACCATTACATCTATTCCATTCTCAAGTGCATCAGCTCCAAGGTATTTCCCCCACTGAAGTGTGGCTATGGCGACACATACCGGGCAGGGAAAGGGATTAACACCCAATTCGTTATAACCCCGATATGCAATTGGTCTCACATAAGCGGATTTCAGTCCATTTTTCTGTACCAGTTCAATGATCACATTATTAATCTGATTTTGGGTAAAAGGTATTTCCATACGATAGATCTTTGCAGAATTGAACAGCCGTTCAGTATGCTCTTTCAGACGGAATATCATTGAGCCTTTCTGCGTCTCATAACATCTTAACCCTTCAAAAACGCCCGTCCCATAGTGTATTACATGAGACAAAATATGTATCTTCGCATCATCCCACTTAACAAAATTACCATCCATCCAAATATATTCAGATTTAGGCATTGCCATAAAATACCTCCTTAGTATATTAGTAAGAAAAACATATTAAGGCTGTTATTATCTGACTGTTAACTATACTTATTTTACCGCAAAAGTCAAGACGATTTGCTGAACAATTTTTCATATATGTCTTTATATTCATGGGCAGAACGATCCCAGGAAAAATCATATTTCATACAGCTTTGTGAAAGCGCAGTAAAGATTTCTTCTTTACAGTATACAGAATAGGCAGATTTTAAGGTATCAATAAGTGCTTGCGCAGCATAGTTTTCAAAAACAAATCCGTTACCCGACATTTTATCAGGATTGAATTGAATTACTGTATCAGCAAGCCCACCGGTTCTATGAACGACTGGTACAGTTCCATACCTAAGGCTTATCATTTGACCGAGACCACAGGGTTCATATTTAGAAGGCATCAAGAAAAAATCACTGCCCGCATAGATGCGATGGGCAAGGGTTTCGTCAAATTTGATATTAATGGAAACCTGTCCTGGATAAGAATTTGCAAATTGCTTGAATTTTTCACAATAGTATTCTTCGCCAAAACCCAATAGAACAAAGCTGTAGTTTAGAGAAATTATGTCATCAAGAATTTTTGTCAGTAAATCAAATCCTTTTTGCCCGGCGATTCTTGAGACCATTCCAATTAATGGTTTTTTTGAATTGAGCAATAATTCATTTGTCAGTTCTAATTTGTTCTTTTTCTTGCCTTTAAAATCATTATATGGTTCATAAATTAGACTATCGGTCTCTGGATTCCAGACTTGATAATCAATGCCATTCAAAATTCCACACAATTTATGACTGTATTTTCTTAGGATTCCTTCAAGTCCAAACCCAAACTCAGGTGTCTGAATCTCTGTTGCATAGGTTGGTGAAACGGTTGTTATCATATCTGAATATAGAACTCCCGCTTTAAGAAAGTTTATATCTCCATAGAATTCTATGCCTTCAGGATTGAAATATTCCCATTCAATACCCAAGAGTGCAAATTTGTTCTTCGGGAATCTACCTTGATATCCAAGATTATGAATCGTAAATAATGATTTTGAGGTCAGATCATACTTTCTAATATAAAGCGGCACCAATGCTGTTTGCCAGTCATGACAATGGACTATGTCAAAATTCTTTGTTCGTATCAAGGCAATAACAGCCTTTGCAAACAAAGTGAAACGCTCTAAGTTGTCAGGATAGTCTCCAGAAGGAGTACCATAGAGTCCATCACGGTCAAAATATTCGGGATAGTCAACAAAATAGGCGATTCCATCTTGAAAGACCGATATACGCTTTATCCCATTATGTTCTATTTCCATATCCATGACTTTTTTTGCAGAAATTCCCCTATATTTTGGC
>JBDRWH010000192.1:0-3532 GCA_039802325.1 Caldifarciminota bacterium | reverse complement strand
GATTGTAGCCGAGATTGATTTCTAAATCCACGACTTTCTCACCTTCAACTATCAACTTGAAAAACTCTGGTTCTTCCTGAAGCGGATGATAAGGACCGATAGGAACAACACGATATTTCGGATTTCGGATTTCGGATTTCGGATTTAGTTCACTCATAATCTCTCCTTAAAGGATAAGTATTTTCTGGCCAATCTTCGGCGGTAAGGAGAGGAATAAGATTTGGGTGTCCAACAAAATCAACGCCAAGAAGTTCATGAATCTCCCTTTCAATCCAGTTTGCGGCAGGTAGAAAATCTGCAAGGCTTCTGATTTTCGGATCATCTTTAGGGATTAGTGTTTTGATATTGTAATATGTTCCACTTGCATCATGGGAAAAATGATATAATATCTCTATCCCATCACGGGTATCAATACCGGTTGCAATGGACAGTCTACAACCCAGTTCATAGAAAAGATATTTTGCAAATTCATAAACTCTTTCCCGATTTATTTTTATATAGGTCCTTCTTGGAGAATGAATCTTAATCTCCACTTCGGCAAATCTCTTTTTTATCTCATTTAATATCTCTTCTGAATATTCTTTCTTCATATTGTTCCTATTCAATTTCCGTCCAGATAAATCTGAGCGCTACATTAATATTTTTTTGTGCGATAAATCGCACCGCTACATTTTTCGTTTCACGGTTCACGGTAAACGTTTTACGATTCATCCAAGCCTCTTCAATGCCTTAACCACACCCATTATTATTGCCTCGGGTTTAGGAGGACAACCAGGGATATAAACATCAACCGGTATATGTTTATCATAAGGTCCAACTACATTATAAGATTTTTCAAACATGTGGCAGTGACAGGTACAGGTTCCAACGCCAATAACAAGACAGGGTTTGGGAGTTTGCTCATAAACACGTAAAACTCTTGGTAAACTCTTTCTGTTTAATACTCCAGTGATTAGTAACGCATCGGCGTGCCTTGGTGAACCAACAAGAACTATACCAAATCTTTCAACATCCCATTTTGGTGTTAAAACATCAAGTATTTCAATATCACAGTTATTACACGAAGCAGCCGCAACATGAAAAACCCAGGGTGATTTCTTCAATCCCCAGAGTTTATTACTCCCCATCAATTACCTCCTTTTTCTATTCTTGTTGCTCTAATTACTTTCATTGCCTTTTCCTGCCTTATTACCTCTCCTTTTGCCCTTTTAGCCCTCTTTAGCCCTATTTCGCCATCTTTGGCCATCTTCATAATCCCTTCACCGCCAGCACCAATCCAATAATAGCAAAAATTCCTAAAAATATCCAGAAGAATTTTAATGCTTGATCTATTCGCAATCTTGGATTGGTATTCTTTATCAAAACTATTATAACAATAATCAACAAAAATTTCAAAATTGCCCACCAATCACCAATTCCGCCCCAAAGAATGGACATCATGAATATCGGCAGAAGGAATAACATCATCGCCCTTGTTATCCTGTAAATTGCAAGGGTAACGCCTGAATATTCAATATAAGGTCCTGCCATAATCTCTTGCTCTGCCTCCGGTATATCAAATGGCACAAACCCCAATTTTGCCTGTATAACCAGCAAAAGCACTATCGCAAAGATTATTCCAGATATTGAATATAAAAATGGCCCATTGACTCTTTGCAGATATACTATCTCACCAAATTTTATCGTTCCACCAGATTTTAGAACAATCCCGGCGATAGTTATCAAGAATGGCAATTCATAGGCAAAATACTGGGTCATCTCCCTTGAAGCGCCAACACTTGCTAAAGGATTTTTTGAGGCAGAACCACCGATGATCACTCCAATCGGTGGCAGGGCAAGTAAATATATCATTACAATTAAATCACCGGCAAAAGAACTTTCAGGTGAAAAATTCATTGTAAATAACATTACCGCAAGGATTGACATTGATATTAAACCTAAAAGTGGTCCGAGATAGAACATGGTCTTTGATGCACCTTCAGGGATTATTGTTTCCTTGATCAACAATTTCATAAAATCGGCATAAGGTTGATACCACGGAGGTCCCACCCTCATCTGGACCCTTGCGGTCACCTTGCGGTCAATCCAGGTTAGAAACATACCTATGATTGCAGTGAATAGAAAACCAGGGAATATAAAATAGTTGAATAAGATTCTGATAAAATCCATTACCTTCTCCTCATAAATGCATCCTTTGAAACCATCCTTACGCCAATCTCCATTTTCTTTATTTCTTCTTCCTCAAGGAACTGGAGTGCACCTGATGAACACGCTGATACACATCTTGGCCCGTCTTCACGGTCCTTACAGAGATTACATTTCTGCGAGATATGACGAATAAGCGGTGCATCTATGACACCAAAAGGACATGCATAAGCACAACTCCTGCACCCGATACATTTAAAAGAAGACCTTATAACAAGTCCGGTCTTCTCATCACGGGTGATTGCCTCAACCGGGCAGGAAGCAAGACACAATGCCTCTTTACAGTGTTTACAGGCTAAAGGTAGATATGCTACACTCTCAATATCACCGTGTCTTATCCTTGCTTCACCCTTGAATGCAACCTTGCAGGCTGCTTCGCAGGACCTGCATCCACAGCATAAATCAAGGTCTAAAATTATTCTTCTTGCCATATTCTAACCTCGGTCGGGATGAAATTGACAAAATCATCGATAATGTCATATTCAAACAATCCACGCACATCTGGTGTCTCGGGCTGAGTGTATAGTGTGCCTTTTGGTACTTCGTTAGTTATTTTTACCTTCAATTTTGCATGACCGCATTTTGATTCAAGATTAACAGAATCATTCTGCTTGACTCCCAATTCACCCGCATCTGAGGGATTTATTTTCAAAATTGGTTTATCAAGTAAACCCAAATAATAGTATGCTATTTTCTCACCAAATAGCCTAAAGTATCCTTCTTTCTTTTCACCATAATAGTCTGATATCCTTTTTGCCCCGGATTTTATATCAATCCTGAGGTCTTTCTTCTCTATTGTTGAATCCTCGACACCAAAAATATTTAAAAGTTCATTGATGTTTTTTGCCCCGTTTGCTGGTTTTATTTCACCACCGATGCTTTTACTGCCCGATATTGTGAGAATCGTGCCTGCTTTTTCCATATTCAATGGGACAGGGAATTGAACAAAATCTTTAAAACGTAAGGTTGATGTGGCATAAATTTCAACCTGGGATAATTCATTTACCAATTGTGGATAATAAAACGGAAACAATTCGCCAAAATTTATAATATATTTTATCTTATTATTTCTTATTAAATCAAAAATTCTTCCAAAAGGTGTAAAATCATTATAATGCATAAACTCAAATATTGGCAAAACCTTCTTCTTGCTCTCACCTGCAAATCTCTTAACCCCTTCAGCGATTATTTGCGGTTCATAACTATGGGCGAAAGGCATGGAAACAATCAACAAGCCGTTTTCCGCAGATTTGAAATCTTTTGCAATTCCTTCAATCACTTTTTCTGGGATGTTTGTCATTTCAGAAACATTTATTCCTGATAGTGT
>JBDRWH010000191.1:0-3562 GCA_039802325.1 Caldifarciminota bacterium | reverse complement strand
GAACACAGGATCGAATCTTAACATTTTACATTTACTCCATCCACACCATAAAATTCAATCAGGAAAAAATCCACCATTTCGGTAAGATTATTTTCTTTGATTCAAATCGCTCTCTTGATTTTTAAATACAAATTTATATAATTTAGTATATTAAGTGGATTGATAGGCGAAAGGCTATGCTTTACCAGAGATTTAAATTTGGTGCGTCAAAAATTGCCTTTATATTTCTAATTAAAGGGCATATTTATTCTGGGAAGTGATTATGGAAAATGAAGTTGAAATAGCAAAAAATATAATTATTGAGGAGATTAAAAAAAACGGATTTGAGGTAAAGACTATCTATCTTTTTGGCAGTAGAGCAAAAGGAAATTATAGCAGAGACAGTGATTGGGACTTTTATATCATCATTGATAAGGATTTGAGTTTTTTTCAAAAGAGGAAAATCATCGCCCAAATAAGAAGAAGATTGGCGGAGTTGAGAATCCCCAACGACATCATTATTCAATCAGAGTCAGTTGTCAAGAAAAGAAAGAATAATGTAGGGTATTTGACATATTATGTTCTCAAGGAAGGCAGGGTAATATGAATGAAGATGCGGTAAGGAATTGGATAACCAAAGCAGAGAATGACCTAAAAATAGGTAGGGATGAAATTGAAACCGAGAATCCTGCTACAGACGGTGTGTGTTTTCATATGCAGCAATGTGTAGAGAAATATCTTAAGGCTTTTTTAATTTTTAACGGAAGAGAATTTAGAAGAACCCATGATATTGCAGAATTAATTGAATTATGTGCATAGATCGAGCCTGAATTCAATGAATTAAAAAACATAGGTGCAATTGAACTTACTGATTATGCAGTAGAAGTAAGATATGGCGAGGAAATTTATTTTCCTACGATTAATGAGGCCAAAGACGCATTAGATATTTGTTTAAAGGTAAAAGACTTCGTTGTTAAAAAACTAAAATCCATGGGGTTTCAACTTCAGTAATTAAAGATTTATTTCAACTTTAGGGGAGCAGTGGAGTCGAAGCTTAACATTTTACATTGACAATTAGAGTAGCAGAAGTAGTCAGTAGCCAACCTTTGATATTGTTCTACAATTCCAGAATTTTAAAATAATGGAATAATGGAATGGTGGAGAGTAGATTTCAAGATTTCAAAATTTTGAAATCTTGAAATGTTAAAACGCAGGAGCCACTCCAGGGAAAACATGCCATCATTTTATTTAATGAAAACTTTATAACAAACTTCTATACAAATCCTTTGTCTTTTCAGATGGTTCGCAACCGAGTTCTTTTTTGAAAATGCTTTCGCATCTTCTATACTGGGCAATTGCCTTTGCCTTTTCACCTGCCTGAATGTAGCAGTGCATAAGAAATCTATGTGCTTCCTCATCAAGAGGATCATTGACCAGCAATTTCGTTGCAAATTCAATTGCCGAATCAGTTTGTGCCTTTTTCAGGTAAATATCTCCAAGTGCTAATACTGCCAGACGGAATCTCTCGGAGTAATAATCTCTCATTTGAAGAATCCAGTCATCGTAAAATCCTTCAAGAAATTTCCCTTTATAAAGGTCAATTGCTTCCAGAAGATCACGCTCGGCACTATGAACCTTACCTTCATTTAATGACTTTTCTGCCTCAGAGATTTTGATGTTGAATTTTTCCGCATCAACCTGCACCCTTGCCAGTTGGTATACTCTCTCCCTGAATTCTACATAATCTTTTCCAATCACGCTTTTTAATTGATTTAAACACACATGGAAATTGTTGGTAAGTTTATCGCTTGAAAGGTCGGGCCAGAGCAAGGCGCCAATCTCATCGCGGGTCATTTCCTTTTTTCTCAAATACCCATTCAATAAAAGTGTAAATAATTGGCGCGGTTTTGCCCATTGCCATTCTTTTTCTTCAACGATTCTTTTGTCGGGTAATTCAATCGATAGTCTGCCGAATGCGTTTATTTTGAGCGGACTAATTTTAGATTTTGTCTTATCCGGACTCAGAATATCAAGCCATCCCTGCATACCGTGATTCTTTGCACATTCAATTGCCTTATCTTTATAAAATGTTGATTCTCCTTTCAATTCTCGGTATCCAGAAATGACATTGTGGATTATAATCAATAATTGCATCAACTTCAAATAATCTTTCTTTTGCAAAATCTTTTCAATTGCACATTCAATATCAACAAATGCCTTTTTCCCGGGCACTTTAGCAAACCCTTTTAATATCAAATATTCTTCATTCTCTTCAACTTTATCATCAATTTTCTGCAGACTGGATAGCATTTTTTTCAATTCAACAATATTTTTTCTCATAGCGAGAACATATCCTTCACATATATGATAGAGTTTTTTGAAAGGATTTTCATTTAGTTTTGAAATGATATCTAAGAGTTTTTTTAAAAAATCTTGGGCAGTTTTATAATCGTTGTTTACAATCGAAAAATATGTATAACTATGGTTTATCCAGAATAGGTCAGTTTTCAGATTTAACCTTTCGGCAAGTTTTAATGCCTTGTCAAATTCTTCTTCAGCCCTTTTCAGATAACCTTGGAAGAAATATAGATTACCAAAATTAAGATAGGACATAAATTGCTCTCTTAGCCAACCATTTTTGATACTTGAATCCTGATGGATTTTAAATAGCTCTTCAGCCTTTTTAAAATTTAGGGTGAACATATTGGCAATACCGAGATTTCCGCAGGTTGCCGCAATATATCTTTCATCTTTTATTTCTCTTGCCAATTCAAGGGCTCTTTCTGCCCAGGGTATTGCTCTATTCCAATCTCCCATTCGGTGATATATAGTAGCAAAACAATAGTTTAGACGGAATTTCTGGTATAAATCAGCAATTCTCTCGTACTTTTGTTCAAGTTCTTCGGCATGTTCAAGCGCCTTTTTAAAATTACCTAAATTAGCATAGGCAAAAGCGCGGTTGGTTTGGAGCGTAAGAATGGTACGCGGGTCAGGTTTCAGCCTTTTTGATTTAATAAATCTGTGTGCATTTTCTATTATTCCGAGAACTTCTTCATTATTACCTGTGCGCAATTGAGCCAGAGTCATATCTTTATAAAGAGATATCATCAGACTATTTCTTTTTCTTATAGTTGATTTTTTTTCTATAAATTTTAACGCCATCCGGTAGTAATTCAAAGCCTCAGAATATCTACCCGCCCGTCGTAGAGAGTTAGCTGAGTCAATAAAAAGGGGCAAAAGTTTTGCTGTGAGGAGATGTCTGTTTGCCGAAATCAAATTTAGCGCCTTTTCTTTATATAAGAGTACCTTTGGAGATTCTTTTTTTTCTTCAAAATCTTTAATTAAATCAATTGTAAGCCCTAATAATTTAGGAGATTTATGTCCCGCAGAAGTAAACTGGTGTAATGCTTCTTCTTTCAGCCCTTTTTTTAATAAAAACTGACCTAATTTATTGTGCAATGATTTTCTTTCTTTCTGTGGTATAAAATTATAGATTGTTTCTTTAATCAAAGGATGGATAAAGGCATATTTATCATTCTGTTTAATGATTATTCGGCTACGCAAAATATTATCAATTTCTCTT
>JBDRWH010000190.1:0-3610 GCA_039802325.1 Caldifarciminota bacterium | reverse complement strand
ATTTCATACTGGGAATATTACAAAATTAATGAAAGATTTTTTAACTATTATAGGTGAAAAAACCCAGGAATTCGGGAATCATTATCGCAAACAGCTCCAGGCTATAAAAAAATTTTACGAGCCACTTCTTGATAAAATTGAAATTAATAAGAAACGCGAGATGGTCCATTTTCTGCATCCATCAACTAACTTCCCCGAGGAATTGAGGATTGTGGCAAATGTCGCAGAGACAATGGAAGAAAAATTGAATTTCGTCGGTGCTTATTTTTCCCTTCATTTATTATGGATAAATAGACAGTTGATTGATACATTAAAGATGGAATTGCTCGCACCCGATATTGATAAAATCCAAATTTATAGACGTTTTATGCGCCGCGCTGGAAATCAATTCCGTTACCTCACTGCTGCGTATATTGAAGAACTTTTGCAGATACTTAAAGGCGAAAATGAATTTCCGAGATTCGTTATTATGGGGGTCGGAACAAAGTCTGACCAGGATGATCTTGATGTCGGGATTGTCGATGATGGTACAGAGAATCGTGATTTTCTAAATCGAATAATTGCCCGTATGAGTAAGGAAATGTTTAAATTTGCTGTCTCGTTCCATTTCCATTTATCTGAACATATTGGCAGCAGACACTATTCTGCATCAATAGGAGAATATAAAGAAGTTCTATCCCAGGAATTGCGGGACTTTGTTATCATCAACGAGATGCTTGGAGCAGCAGTCATTGTTGGAGACAATGAGTTATCTAAGCAGTTTCAGAATGAGGTGATTTTGCGCTATTATTATCGTCCAGACAGTGACATGAAATATCATGAGGGATATTTGCGTGGGATTCTTGGTGAAGTGCGCGCACTTTTAGCCCGTCCTATCAGCAAATCTCGTATAAATTTTAAAGAAGACGGGTTAAGACCAATAAAGAGTATAATCTCTGCCAAAAAAACGGTTTTCAATATCCGGAAGGTAAATGCGTGGGATATTTTAGATGAGCTACTTGAAGTAGATCAGGAGAGGGTTGAAGAATATGATATCCTTGAAAAATCCCTAACTTTTGTGGAGATATTTCGCTATCTTTATCAGATGTTTGTTACACAGGATGAGGAGATTGTTATTGATGATGCAGCTCTTAAGAACATCCGAAAGATTGCTCAATTACTTGGATATACTGATATTGGACTGTGTCGTGCTGAAGAGCATCTTCTTGTTCACTACTACGAACATATCCAGAATATCCATAGAATAGTCCCTCATCTTATCAATGACTTGAAAAATCATCTTAAGGGAAATTCAGTTTTTACCCTGCTATTTGAAGAGAAATATCAGGGGAATTTGGTGCAGGACTTCATTAACCGATTCAAGTTCTTTCGTGGTGCCTCTTACTGGGATGATATACTTGATGATTTCGGAAGCCCAGAGACTCTTGAAAGATTTTCAAATGATTTTTGTAAGTTTAATCAAATTGAACAGGACGCAATTATCCAGCAGTACATTGAATGGTTAAAATTTGATTTTTACACCTTATTCACATTTCTTTCAACACTATCCAAGAATAAGAATACCTTTAAGATATATGAAAAACTGAATGAAGCATTTCTAATCGATATAAACAATATGCCTGACATAGTAAGGAATATTGCCTTTGTTTATTCACGATATCCAGGGCTCTTAAATGAGATACTGTCCATTGAGACACCAGCGAATTTGAATAACTTTGCCCAAATACTGCAAGCAGGAATCTATGAAGAAGAGATTGCTACAATTGTTAATGATTTTCGAAATCTTATAGAGATTTACCTTTCATCAAGCCATTTTTTTAGAAGGTATTTTATCAGGACTACAAGAAAATATCAAGAATGCCTGAGATTTTTGAAGGATGCTAATTTTCTAAAAGAATATGCTGAAGGTATTTATGGCGACATCAGTCCAATGCGCACATTTCTCGCGAAAAAAGAAAAACTCGGCGACTACTATGATTTTGAGATGGTGAGGGTTTCTCTTGCTACTTTAAGGGGCATGCCAATTCAAGCAACGAACACAGAATTCATTGAATTTGCCGACCAGTATATCAGAACCCTATATGATATTTGCCGTGAAGAAACCGATGCCGAAATGAATAAAAGAATCATAACTGAGGATGTTCTTGCAATATTTGCTGCAGGTGGACACGCTCGCGAACAAGCCTATGACGATGATTATGATTTGATTGTTTTATTAAATTCTGAAGATCCGAATTTACTTTCCTATTCCAATAGGGTTATCAGCAAAATGAATGCTGAAATAATAAAGCGCGGAACAATCCCTCATCATAGATTCGCTGAATACTTTGGAAGATTTGTGATAACGCTTAAAGAAATTGAGCAATTGCTTGCTGAAGATAGGCCTGATATATTCATTGAGCAATCCCAGATACTCGGTGCAAGGCTGATCGCAGGTTCGCATCGTTTTGAAAGAGAATTTTTAAATTCAATTATCCATCCACATGTTTTTGGGAAAAAAGCCATTTATATAAGGCGAATGATTGATGAAATAAATTCACGCCATTCGGAAAAAGAATATATCAATTCCGGAATAGACATCAAAGAATGCCCTGGTGGACTGAGAGATATAGAGATGATAATGCTCATATTGAAAGCGCATTTAGAAATTACTGAACCGGTAAATTCAAAGTTATTTGAAATTCTTTCTGAAAAAATGCCCCGGTATCATAATGAATTTGCGTTTTTGTCAAATAGTTTCAATTTTCTCAAGACAATAAGGGACATTTATCGTTTGACAATTGGGGCAACCGATGTAATCACAAAGGAAGGTTTGAAGAATGTCGCGCTAATAATGAACTTCAAGAACGAAAGAGAACTTTATGAAAAATTTTCTGAAACTCGTGCTGGGGTTACTAAAACAATCCAAGAGTTAATAACATCTATTCGCTCCGAATAACTCAAGTACAAAATCGTAGGCTTATTGCATACCAATTCCGCATAAGACACCAAAGGCAAGATAAATGACACCCAAAGAAAGCGCACTTCCGATAACCCATCCACCAACTGAGTCTATAGCTTTTCTTGGCCGGGCTATTTCATTGTAGCCGTCAATAAAGCCCTGGATATACAAAGTATCTTCGGAAGAAAAATTCCTGAGGGGAACTTCTATTTTGGATTGTTGAAATAATAATACCCCTGCAACAAAACTACCTGCGACTGAAGAGTAAGTTATTTTACTTACATCTGCGTCCTTCAACATTTCAATATCTACTAATGCGCCGAGACATCCACCGCCTGCACCTACAAGACAGCCGCCAAGACAATAACCAGCATAGAATTTTTTCTGTGCCAGATTTTTTCCGTCTCTAAATCCCTGTTCATAAAGTGCAGTAAATGGTTTTTGCAGTTCCATAGAATCCGGCGCCTGCGTCAGCAAAATAAAGACGATAAGCATTTTTTTCTGTCATAATTATACTTGAGTACTTAAATAAGTCAAGTAAAATATTTCTTGACATAATCCATTTTTTGAATATAATACGCAATATATGTCAGTTTCTACCCAGAAATTTGAAGTGAAAGTCAATGAAAAATGGTGCAAAGGCTGTGAGATTTGTGTTGCCTTTTGTCC
>JBDRWH010000189.1:0-3612 GCA_039802325.1 Caldifarciminota bacterium | reverse complement strand
ATGATAACCAATACCATGCACATTGTTAAGAGTAGAATCAACAAAAAAACCATTGACATAAGTCCCTTCAGGGAATCTAAAGTCCACAGCTGAAGATTCCGGGAAAAAGTACCAGGAAAGGAAATTGTCTACATTGTTGAAACGCGCAATACAATTTCCATCAAATAGCCATTCACCGGTAATATCAACATTATTCAGATAAACATCAGCCCTCCCATTGACCATGGCAGTTGTCCAATCATGGTTTACTACATTCTCAATTTCAACCTTTGCAAAACTCATTGCAGAAAAACCAAATGGATATCCGTTGTAGTTGGTGGTAGAGTTGGTCAGATAAAATTGTGCTGAATCATAGAGTCCAATACCATATTGATAAATGTAATCCTGAAGAAACCTCAATACGCTTGAATCTGCATATAATTTTCCATGGTTCAATACAGAGATATTCCCATCAAGATGGAAATCTGCATTTTTCATTTTGAGAACACCATCGTTGATTATTATAATGTTGCCTGCGTTGTAAAAATAGCCATTGATGAATAATGTTTCTGCAGGGGTGTCGCCGATTATGATATCTGAAAGCACATTCAGACCCATAGCAGGACCGGACAATAGAAAAGAACCCCTTGAAAGCACCTGATTATTATGTTCGCAAAAAGAGGTTGATAAGTATTGCTCATTATGGTATTGGTTCACAAAAGAAATGACCTGATCAATCTTACTCTGGTCAAAAAACTCAATAATAACATAGGTCAATATAAATATCATTCGCCACCCCTTAATTGTATTCTAAAGATAAGAATTGAAAAGTCAAGAGAAAATTAGAACCGACTTATATCATGAGGCGTTTAATCAGAGTAGTTGCATATGCACCTGGTGGTAACCAGAAATTGAGCAAAATCTTTCTCTTGTTCTTATATATCTCGTCATCCTGCGGTCTGCCAATCAAAAAATCCTTCGGGAAAATGATAGCAGAACGAAGAAAACTCTTGAATCTCACACCACGAAAGCGCATTTTACTCAACTTGAAATCCTTCAATTGTATCATTTCACTATCCAGTACACTCCTGATCGCTTTACCGAGAAAACCCGACATGTCTACTTTCTCTGTTAACATTGGAATCTTCAAACCCGCCACAAAATCCCTTTTTCTCAGTTTGCGATAAAACAAGAAACTGCCCATTGAATAAGGTACTTCAATAACACCTTCTGCACACTCTTTAACCACCGAAGAAAGAACTTTGTTGAATAAGTAAGACTGGTATGCAAGAAGATAGAGATTGAGCATATCCCGATCAATCATTTTAATTGCATTTTTGCAGTCGTTCGGGTTCTCTCTTAAAAAGAATAATATTTTTCTGAACTCTACAGGTGAGACCTTAAGACACTTATCCCAGTTACCCCAGTTTTCAGCACATGTCTTTTTGAAGAATTTTAACGACCTGCTATCTTCTTTGTAGGGAAAGCAAAGCAATGATTTGAGGGCACCCCGGTAATGACCACGCATTAAAAATTTGGCGAAGAAACCCTGGCGATGTCGTGCTGACCCAAACCGTTGCTCATCAAAATAATTAGGCAAACCATAATCAATTACCTCAGGGTAGTTTCGCTTTATTTTTCCGATTTCATTATCGTTGAGATCGCGAAGAGTAATAGCAAATTTATTTCCACATAAAGAATCAGGAGATATCGGTTTTGGTATTTTACCGACAGGTTCTAATCTAAAATTCTTTTCTTCAACCGTCCTTGTAAAATCACCCCGAAATGACAAGTATTGGATTGATAATGAATACCTATCCTTTAAGCCGGCTCTCGAAAAATTTTTCTTTGACACAGATAATTTTCTTGCCACAAAATCAATGACATCAAGGGTATTCCAATATCTTTTTTGGAGTTTCAATAAGGTGTACGGACCATCTTTATTTATCTGGATATCAATAATTTCTTCAACCTTGAAATCTTCAGGTTGAACCTTTATCTTCATTATTTATCTGAAAATCTTAGTATCTCTCACAATTCCTGTGTTACTGCAATCTCTTTTCTGAAACTGATATTCAAAAGAAGAAGTGGTAACACCTGTACAGGCAACCTTTTGCCCAGTTTAAACAAACGGAACAAGACTTCATCAAATCTATAGAATTCCCTCCAGAGTTTATCTACCTCTTCTTTCAATTTCTCGGCGCTCATTTTCAAAGGTTTAAACACCGCATTCCCTGCATCGTATTTTGCCCAGTCAAAATTGAAAATCCTGTTCTCTTTTATCAATTTGTTGAAAATAGCAGTCCCAGGATAAGGTGTAAGGATTGAAAACTGGGCAAGGTCAAGTTTTATCTTCTTCGCAAATTCCAGAGTCTTTTGAAATATTGAAGTATCTTCGTTGTCACTGCCGAGAACAAATGCACCCATGACACCGATACCTTCTTCATGTAATCGGGCAATATTATCTTTAAATTTTTGCGGTTTCAAAAATCCCTTGTGCATTTGCACCAAAGATTCGGAGTCAGCAGACTCAAGACCAATGAAAAGTCCTTTACACCCGCTCCGCGCAGCAAGGTGTAGTAATTCAGGGTCATCAGCAATATTTATGGATGATTGTGCCATCCAGATGATCCCTTCATATTTTAATGCATTAAATAGTTTACGTGCGTAAATTCTGTTGCCAAAAATATTATCGTCCGAGAAGCCGACAAACTTAGACTTCAGACTTCGTATTTCCTTTATTACACATTCCACAGGTCTGGTCCTGAATTTTCCGCCAAAGAATTTTGTTACGCTGCAAAAATTGCAATTGAATGGACAGCCACGCGTTGTCTGAACCATGCTGGTGAAAAGATATCGTGGTTTCTTGAACAAATCGCGCCGCGGACTCTTTATCACTCTTAAATCAGGGAAATCATTGTTCTTGTAGAACTTCTTCAGATTTTCATTCTCAAAATCACTTATCAGCGTTTCCCAGATTCCTTCTGCCTCTCCAATTACAACACTATCTGCGTGCTGAATCGCTTCTTCGGGAAGTGCGGATGGATGCAACCCGCCAAGGACTACTTTGACACCTCTATTTCTGAATTGATCCGCTATCTCATAGGCATGCGGCGCAAATCTCGTCAAGACTGTTATTCCCACAAGATCCGCAGGATAGTTATAGTCAATAGGTTCTATTGCTTCATCCACAATCTTCAAATTTACATAATCAGGGGTTGCAGAAGCGACTGCTGCGAGAGAAAATGGCGGCAACTGAAACACTCTACCCTGCATCCCTCTTCTTTTCTCATCTACAACCGCAGGTGCAATTAACAATAAATTCATTTCAAACCTTCAGATCAGCAGCAATTTTTTCCATCAACTTCTCATTTACCGGGCCTGTTGCAGCAATGGAAAATTTACCTAAATCAAGATACTCTTTGACCAGGTTGTTAATATCTTTTTCTCTTACTTCCTTTATCATTTTCACCATTTCATCAATCGGTACTATCCTTTTCGAATAAGATATCTCACGACCAATCTTTAACATTCTATTGGTCGAATTCTCAAGGCTGAGCAAAAAATTGCCCGTAACATAAATTTTGGCAATATCAATTTCCCCCTGAGTAAAACCACTTTTATAGAGGTCAA
>JBDRWH010000188.1:0-3642 GCA_039802325.1 Caldifarciminota bacterium | reverse complement strand
GGGCTACAGTCGGTTGTTACAGAAAGACGATATGACCGGATAATTGAACAGGGTAGAGTCATTATCCAGGAGCCATTACCTGATACTAAAGTCAAAAGGGGAAGAATCATAAATCTTTCAGTCAGTCTGGGAATAGAGAAAATAATCATACCAATGCTATCAGGTCTTGAATTTACAAAGGCAAAACAGATAATTGACCGAATAGGTTTGGTCATCAGTGACATTGATTCAATCTATTCTGATTCAGTCAGTGAGGGGAAAATAATTCGGACAATCCCGGAACCAGAGACCGAGGTAAAAAAGGGTGATGGGATAAAAATTGTAATTAGTAGAGGAATTGTTTTGAAATCACCCAATTTGATTGGCTTGAAACTTGCTGAGGTAAAAGACATTTTGAAGAGATCTAATCTTGTGTTAGGTACGGTTACTGAAATAGAAGGCACCGGGGAAAAAGGAACTGTCATTGTGCAGGATCCCCAGCCTGACCAGGTTGTAAATGCAGGTGACACGATAAATCTAATGGTGGTGAAGTGAAGGTTGCGCCATCAATTATTGCTGCTGATTTTACAAAACTGAAAAGCGAAATTAGAAAGATTGAAAAGGCAGGGGCAGATTTGATCCATCTTGATATTATGGATGGAGTCTTTGTTCCTAATATTACATTTGGACCGATGATAGTAGAGACGATAAGGAAAATGACCGACCTTGAACTTGATGCCCACCTTATGATAGTAAACCCTGAAAAATATTGTGAGCGATTCATTAAAGCAGGTGTCAGGTGGATTTCATTCCATGTTGAGACTGTACCTGATGCAAAAAAATGTATAAGGACAATAAAACAAAGAAAATGCCGGGCAGGAATCGCTGTTAATCCTGAAACACCATTAAGAAAAATCATGCCGTTTGTCAGAGATCTGGATTTTTTATTGATAATGACCGTACACCCAGGATTTTATGGTCAGAAATTCATTCCTGGAGTTTTGAAAAAGATTGAACAGGCAAGGCATTTTATTGATAAAAATAATCTGCGCTGTTTAATACAGGTTGATGGAGGAATAAATGAAGTAAATGCCCGCATTGTTGCTCGGGCGGGCGCAGACATACTTGTCGCTGGTGCTGGTGTATTCAAAACAAAAGACTACAAGAAGGCAATAGAAGCATTGAGATGTTCCAGAATTTAGCTGACCGATTCCAGACTTTAAGGCGTAAGGTCCTGGGTTATGGCAGGATCACAAAAACTGAAATTGATATGATATTAAGGGACCTGCGCATTACCCTGCTTGAAGCAGATGTTCATTATCAAGTTGTAAAAGAATTCATAGAAAGTGTTAGCAAGAAGGCGATCAGCCAGAACCTTGATAAGAGATTGAATCCTGGTGAACTTGTTATGAAACTTGTTTTTGACGAACTGGTGGAATTGTTGGGTAAAAAACCACATCACCTGTCTTTCAGGAACACAGGTCCTACTATTATAAACTTGCTTGGTTTGCAGGGTGTAGGCAAGACAACAACTGCTGCAAAGATTGCATATCGGTTTAATACCAAGAAACCATTGCTTGTACCCGCTGATGCGAAAAGACCTGCGGCAGTCGAACAACTTACCCAGTTAGGAAAGAGAAACAACATACCGGTTTTTCCATTGAAAGATAATGACCCAATCTTGACTGCAAAACTTGCAAAAGAAACTGCAGAAAAAGAAAATTATGGACTTGTAATTATTGATACTGCAGGTAGATTGCATATTGATGATGAGCTCGTTGGTGAATTGATCGAAATAAATGATACGGTGAAGCCAGATTACAGAATTTTAGTTGCCGATGGAATGACCGGACAGGATGCAGTAAATCAGGCAAAGACTTTCAAAGAAAAAGTTGGGCTTGATGGTGTTATTCTGACAAAACTTGATGGTGATGCTCGGGGTGGAGCAGCACTTTCCATTGCCCGGGTTTCGGGTGTACCTCTATACTACATTGGCATAAGTGAGAATATTGATGGACTTGAGGAATTCTATCCAGATCGGATTGCACAGCGAATCCTTGGAATGGGTGATGTGGTGAGTCTTGTAGAAAAGGTTAAATCCATTGAAAAAGAGATTGACCAGGCAAAGTTGCAGAAAAAGATCACCAAGGGTGATTTGAACCTTGAAGATTTTATGGAGCAAATGCGGGCAGTGAAGAAACTCGGTCCGCTTTCCAAACTTGCGGGAATGTTGCCGGGTGTGAAAGAGGCAGATGTGGATGAAAAGGAATTCAAAAAAATTGAGGCAATCATAAACTCAATGACGAAAAAAGAACGTCAGTATCCTGAAATGATAGACGGCTCAAGAAGGCGTCGGATTGCTGCTGGCAGTGGCACAAGCGTTGCGGATGTAAATCAACTGTTAAAACAATTCTTTTATGCGCGGGACCTGTTAAAGAAAATGAGCAAGGGAAAACTACCCGGCAAAATCCAGGTGAAACATAAATGAGTATTTTATCTGCGATAGGAAATACCCCGATAATAGAAATTGTTAATCTGAACAATAGAAAGCCAAGAGTGAAAATCCTGGCGAAAATTGAAGGACATAATCCGGCTGGTTCAATAAAAGATCGTGCTGCCTATTATATGATAAAGAAAGCAGAAGAATCTGGGGAACTAACAAGAGACAAGACTATAGTTGAACCGACATCCGGGAATACAGGTATTGCCCTCGCAATGATTGGTGCAGTAAAAGGGTATAAGGTGAAACTTTTTATGCCTGAATGTGTGAGTGTGGAAAGGCAGCATATCCTTCAGGCTTTTGGTGCGGAAGTCATCCTGACCCCAGCTAAAGAAGGTACTGACGGTGCAATCACAAGGGCACAATATCTGCTTAATGAAGACCCTGAGAAATATTATATGCCGAACCAATTTGAAAATGAGAATAATGTTCTTGCCCACTACGAGACAACCGGACCTGAGATTTTTTCTCAGACACAAGGTAAGATTGATGTTTTTGTTGCAGGTATGGGTACGACTGGCACATTGATGGGCGTTGGCCGGTATCTTAAAGAGAAGAAGCAAAGCATCAAAATTGTTGGTGTGGAACCGGCACCAGGGCATTCAATTCAGGGATTGAAGAATATGAATGAGTCTATGGTTCCAAAGATATATCAACCTGAAATATTAGATGAGAAAATCGTTATTGAAGACGGTGAGGCTTTTGAAACAACACGACTGCTTGCAACAAAAGAAGGTTTGTTTGCAGGTATGTCAAGCGGTGCTGCGATGGCAGGTGCATTGCACATCGCAAATAAAATAGATTCAGGCACAATTGTTGTAATCCTCCCTGACCGGGGCGAGCGTTATTTGAGTACCACATTATTCAGATCAATATGTGCAAAGTGTCCTCCATAATTTCAATTAATCTATTTTTCATATTCTGTCTTGTTTTTGCTCAAGAAAATTCAGACATTATTACAATTAAAGATTGGTGGATGTTGGGTCCGTTTTCAATTGGTATGAGAGAAGGGATAATGGGGTTGGATTTGGATTTTGATGAAGGATCATTTGAGCCTGATACAACAATTACTTATCCGAGTTTTCTTGTCCAGGGAGGATTTGTAAAATGGAAAAAGATACACGCTGACAATGAGAGCGTGGAGATCAAATATGAAAATGTGC
>JBDRWH010000187.1:0-3667 GCA_039802325.1 Caldifarciminota bacterium | reverse complement strand
CAGTTCGAATCTGGCCGCCGGCTTAAGGGCAGGTACCCAAGCGGCCAACGGGGGCAGACTGTAAATCTGCTGGCGAAAGCCTTCGGAGGTTCGAATCCTTCCCTGCCCATGCAAATAAGAATCCCAAATCCCAAGTGCCCAACTTCAAACACGAGGATAAGAATTGGTTAAAAGGTTAAATGGTTAATGTATAGAGTAAATGTTTTTTCTGCCTTTTTATAAGCCTCGCTTGTTGTTATACGGTTTCGGTGTTTGTTTCGTCATAAAATTTTTTCTACGGGTCTGATCTCCTGTTAACCAGTCGTCCTATTATTAATAAATACTTACTAACATTGACAACTGGGTATTTTTGGGTATATTAACAATATGAAAAGATTATGTTTGGATTCAAACGGATGGATGCGCATGCAAACTGATAACAGGGTTAGTTCTGTAATGGTGGTATCTGCATTTCTTTTTATTATGATTTGTTTTTTTTCCTGTGCACCATTGCGCGCACGGTTCACCAATATAGAAGAAAGATCTGCTGAATACTTTGAAGCAGGTAACAAACATTTCAAGGCGAAGGAATATGAAAAGGCAATTGTAGAGCTCGAAAAGGTAGTTCGAGACTATAAAGGAACCGAGGCGTATGAACCCGCATTTTATCTATTGATTTTTTCTTATCACAGGATAAACAGTTTTGAAAAGGCAGTCTTCTATGGTGAAAAATTTGTTAAAGAATTTCCTTATTCCAATTACCTTGCTAAAATCCTGGGAATTCTTGGTGAAGCCAATCTAAAACTTGTGAATGACTATAAGGCGGCATATTATCTTATAAAGTTTCACAAGCAATCAACAGATGAACTTGAGCAGGAGTCTGCTTATAAAAAAATAATGCAACTACTTTCAGAAATGTCCGTTGATAATCTTGATAAACTCCACAGAAATTTTCTGGGTGAGCCAATTGATGAACATATACTGTATTATTTGATCAAGGAAGAAATCAAGACAGGACAGGAAAAGAATGCAGAAAGGGATTTCAAGGTCTTGACCCGGAGATTTCCCGAAACAGTGTACGCTGAAGAATTTACTGATTTCAAGAGGCTTGCTGAACTCGGTTCAGCATCAAGAAAGGCCGGGGTTCTGCTGCCGCTCACCGGCAAATTTGCTCGTTATGGTGAGAAATTGAAGGAAATCCTCAAGATTTTTGATCAAAAAAACAGTTTTTCCTTTTCTATAATTTTACAGGATACAAAGTCTGATCCGGTTGATGCAATGCTTGCTACTGCCAATCTGGTTGATGAAAAAAAGGTCGATTTTATAATCGGACCGCTCTTTTCAATTGAGGCATTGGGTGTGGCAGGCTATGCAAGCGCCCGGACAGTGCCGGTTGTTATCCCAACAAATATTGAATTGAAACTAAACAACCTTCCTTTAGTCTTTACCCCTGGTCAAACAATGGAACAGCAGGCACGGGCAATTGCACGTTATGCCACAAGACAACTTGGTTACGTCCGATTTGCGGTGCTTTTTCCAGAGAGTGGTAGATATAGCAATTTGGCAGGAATTTTTGTGGAAGAAATCAAAAGAAATGATGGTGAGGTTGTTGCAGTTGAAAGTTTTGATCCTGATTCTGTGACCTTGAGGTATGAACTGGAAAGGATTAAGAAAAAGAAACCCGAGGCACTTTTTCTGGCAATGGATACTGATATGATTATTAACACTGCGCCGCAGGTTTCTTATTATGGACTTGAAGATGTGAAGATTTTGGGAACTGATGCCTTTGATAATGAGAGAATAATCAGATTGGGTGAGAAATATGTAGAATTAGCAGTATTTGCGACATCAGCAACAATGGACTCATTAGCACTTCAGGATATAAAGAAACAAAATCTTGAAATCAACGATCCAATTAGTGTGAAATTCTATCAAACCCTGTGGGCATTACGTGAGTTATCAGATTATGAGCGAGTTAATCTGGGAAGTAAACTTGCTGAAGTCTTGCTAAAACAAAGAAATTTTGCTATCTGGACAATAAGGAATGGCGAATTCGTGAAATTGACTGAAATGAAAATTGAATAAATGGAGGTATTATGGCAAAAAAGGAAAAGAAAGAAAAAGAAAAAAAGGATAAGAGAACTGAGGCACTCATTGATGTTAAATTCACAAAGAAAAATTATTTGTTCTTCGGTGCCGGGCTTGTATCTTTGATTGTTGGATTTGTTCTCTTAAGAGGCGGGGATATTGTACTGGCGCCGATACTGCTTGTGCTCGGTTATCTTGTTTTCTTTCCATTAGGTATTCTGCTGAAGTAAAAAACTATCTGGCATCTGTCTTGTTTTTTGTTCGTGCCCGGAGAATTTGTTAGAAAAAACTTCAGTATATGATTGATTCCAGGAAGATCAAGGATTTTGCGAAACAGATTGGTATGGATGTAAGGATTGCCTCAGCCATACCTTTTGCGAAAGAGGCAGAAGAAATCAGGAAACAGCGAAGTAATGGCCTGTTTCTCAACGACAAATACTGGTCAGACAAAGATATAGATAAATTCTGTAATCCTGCATCAGCGTTGTCCAATGCAAAATCCATAATAAGTTCTTTTTTGTTCTATTTAACTGAAGATGAACCAGACCCCTCAAAATCAGGAAGACCATTTGGTCTTGTTGCCCGTTATACACAGCGCAATTACTACAAAGAATTGAAAAGAAGATTGAAAAAACTTGCTGGACTTTTGAAAAAAGAATACCCGGCAAATTATGTTGTCCATGCATGCGGTCCAATTGCGGAAAAACCCATTGCCCAGCGCAGTGGTATTGGTTACTATGGGAAACACAGTGTAATAATTAATCCGCGTTATGGTTCGTGGATCGTACTCGGTGAGATAATAACAGATCTTGAAGTTGAACCTGATAGACCATTAGATATTGATTGTGGAAAATGCAAGAAGTGTATGGATGCCTGTCCAACAGGAGCAATAATAGAACCCTATGTGATTGATAGAAAGAAATGTATCCAGAGTTTGACCAATCATCTTGATATAATTCCTGATGAAATTGCCCGGGTCTGGTCAAACCGCCTCTATGGTTGCACAACCTGTCAGGATGTTTGTCCGGTGAACAGAAAAGTAAAACCAGAGCCACCAAAAACTGAAATCGGGATTGTTGGTGCTTATGTTCCATTGATTGATATACTACAAATGGATGAAAAGACCTACAGACACAGATATGCAGATAATCAAATAACCGCACGATGGATAAATTTTGAGGCAATAAAAAGAAATGTCCTTATTGCACTGGGAAATATAAAAGATAGAAGAACCATTGATTTGATAAAGAAATTCACAAAATCCCGTAGCAAAACTTTAAAAGAAACTGCAACCTGGGCACTAAACCAGTTTTAAAATGGTAAGACTATTGCATAAATTTAGAACTGCATTTCTTAATCCCGGATTCGTGCCGACAATTTTGATGAACAAATTGAGGTCAAATCTGAGCTATTATTTCTATAAAACTCATTCTCTCGCACCTGAGACAATAAATATCTATCCCACATTCAGATGTAATCTCAGGTGTGAAATGTGTTTTGAAAAATATGCCAGCGTTGAATATGAAATGGAACAACAAGATTGGCTCAAGATAATAGACGAGATAAAAAAATTCAATCCGAGAATCCATATTTCTGGCGG
>JBDRWH010000186.1:0-3673 GCA_039802325.1 Caldifarciminota bacterium | reverse complement strand
TTTGAAATACATTCTTTCAATCAACAGTGTGCCACACTTTGGACAATAGGTATTAGAGCCATCTTCACCAGGTACATTACCAAGATAGACATATTTTAGTTTCCTCTTTGCTTTTTCATACGCATCAAAAAGTGTATCAGTCGGAGTTGGTGGTTTTGTATATTCATAATTAGGATAATAACGGGAAAAATGCAGAGGAATTTCTGGACTAACACCCGCAACATAATCAATCAGGGCATCAATTTCAGCAGGTTTATCATTCAGCCCGGTTACAATGAGATTTGTTATCTCTACATGGCAGGATTTATTGGATGTTTCTATTGTCTTTTTCACAGTATCCAGATCACCGCCGAGTTTCTTTCTATACACATCTGGATTATTCGTCTTCAAATCAATATTCATTGCATCAATGAGTGGCAAAAGTTCACGCAAAGGTTCTTCATTTATCATTCCGTTTGTGACCAGGACATTTTTCCCACCATTCTCTCTTATTAGTTTTGCCGCATCAAGAAGATATTCAAACCACATCAAGGGCTCGGTATATGTATATGAAACACCTAAAGAAGGGTGTTCCTTATAAATTTTCACAAGCATTTCAGGAGAGAGGTATTCAGTATTCACCTCCACCTGAGAAATCTCCCAGTTCTGGCAGAATGGGCACTTCATATTACAACTATTACAGGCAATGGAAAGAATCTGAGAACCAGGATAAAAATGATACAATGGTTTCTTCTCAATCGGGTCTAAGGCAATAGAGGTAGTCTCTCCATAGTCAATTGCCCAGAGTTTACTTTCTTCATTTATACGAGCACGACAGATTCCTTTTTTGCCAGGTAGAATTTTACATTTATGTGGGCAGAGTTTGCACTGGACATAACCTTCAAAGACTTCGTAATATCTTGCTTCAACCTTCATTCTGTCTCAAGCCTTTCCAATCTATTGTCTTTTTCATAATATATTATACCTTTAATCCCCAGCGAGTCAAGAAATTTTTTGCCTTTTTTAGCACCCATCACTGATACAGCAGTTGCAATCCCATCAGCAAAGGTTGCGTTTTCCGCAAATATAGTAACTGAGGCAAAATCCTGTGCCGGATAACCAGTTCTCGGGTCTATGATATGTGCATAACGGATACCATTTACAATAAAGAATTTCTCATAATCACCGGATGTTGATAAAGCACAATCAGCCAGTCCCACTTTTTCAATTATTCCCTCCCCCCTTGGATGTTTTATACCCACGACCCAGGGTCTATCCTTCGGTGATTTACCAACCGCATAAACCTCGCCTGCGATATTGATAATGGCAGATTTGATTTTATACCTTTTTATTATTCCTGCTACACGGTCTGCAGCAAATCCCTGGGCAATTCCACCAAGGTCAATCTTCATATCTTCAGTAATAAAAATGGAATCGCCGATGATCTTTATCTTTTTATAATCAACCAATCTCTTTGCCTTTTCAATTTCTTTCTTTTCAGGGACTCTTTTCTCTTTGCCATAGAATCCCCATATCTCAAGAAGCGGTGCAATAGATATATCAAATGAACCATTGGTGAGACGACTGATTGAATCCGCCATTAAAAACATCGGTTTGATATCTGGTGAAATATAAGCACAATGTTCTTTATTTATTTTACTGACCAGGCTCTTTGGCGAAAAATAACTGAGTAATGAATCAAGATATGATAATTCTCTGTCAATTTCCTCTAAGGCCTTTTGAGCATTATTTTTATCCGCACAATAAAATCTTATCTCACACGGACCACCAACAATAAGATTTTGATAATGATATTCTTTTTCTTCCCGAGCGCAAAAAATTATGGTTAGTAACAATAAAAAAACATTTATCAAAATCCTCATCTATGAATTATACCTCAAAACTGGCTTTCAGTCAATTGAATCGAATCCTGACTCTTGTCATTTTTTCTTTGAACTATTCTTGTTTCTTAAACCGTAAATAATGGAAATGTACTACCGGTCTTTCTATCTTGCTCCTAACCGTTTTATCAACTTTTCAATCTCTACCGTAATGAACACCACAGAGGAAAATATTAAACATAGCGCCAGTTCAGTGATTGTCAATGCCTGAGTTTTAAATATCACCTGGGCAAATGGTAAGTAAATCACAATTACTTGTAATAATATAAGAAACAAAATTACTAATATCAATAACATATTTGAAAATATACCAATTTTGAAAAGGGATTCTTTCTGTGACCTCACCGCAAGCGCATTTCCCAATTCACTGAATGTAAGCACTGTAAAAACCATCGTTCGCCAGTGGATATCCGATTTTATTTCTAAAAATTGTATCATCAAACAGACAAGCGTCATCAAAGTTCCCACAAAAATAATGTATTTTCCAACACCCTGAGAAAATATTCCCTGGTTTGGTGAGCGAGGATTTCTTCGCATCACTTCAGGGTCCGCAGGGTCAAAAGCCAATGCCAGTGCAGGTAGGCTATCGGTTACGAGATTGATCCAGAGTAGTTGAATTGGCAAAAGAGGAATAGGCAAACCCATAAATGGGGCAAGAAAGATGAGTAAGATCTCTGCAATGTTACAGGACATTATGTATTTAATAAATTTGATTATATTATCATAGATCTTTCTTCCTTCCCTAACCGCCTTCACAATCGTTGCAAAATTATCATCTAAAAGAATCATATGGGAGGCCTCTTTTGAGACCTCAGTTCCCATTATACCCATTGCCACACCGATATTTGCACGTTTGAGTGCTGGTGCATCATTCACCCCATCGCCAGTCATTGCCACATACTGTCTTTTATCCTGCAATGCCCTGATAATCTTTAATTTCTGTTCGGGCGCAACCCTTGCATAAACCCTGATATGTTCAACTCTCTTTTCAAACTCTTCAAGTGACAATGTATCAAGTTCTTTCCCGGTAATCACCGCCTGGGCATCATCGCCCATCATTCCGAGTTGATATGCAATAGAACGGGCAGTGATTGGATGGTCACCGGTAATCATCACCGGGACTATGCCTGCGGTCTTACATTGCTGGATTGCATCCTTCACTTCCAATCTGGGCGGATCAATCATACCCACAAGTCCAAGGATTATCAATTTATCTTCAATATTTGCTGGATTTAGATTTTTCGGAATTTCCTTCCATTCCCGCATTCCGATCGCCAATACCCTCAATCCTTCATTTGCCATTTTCAAATTCGCCTTATTGAGAAATTCCAAGTCTTTCTTAATCTCACCGTCAATCAAGCAACCAATTGATTTTTCAATGAGTGAATCTATTGCCCCTTTGGTAAATGATACAATCTTACCGTCTTCCATTTTATGGATTGTGGTCATACATTTTCTATCTGAATCAAATGGAATCTCTGCAATTCTCGGATGTTTCTTTATCAATTCACGCTTATCATATCCTGCTTCACAAGCCGCAACACAGAGTGCGGTTTCAGTTGGGTCGCCAATCATCTTACCGTCTTTATCGTATTGTGCATCATTACTCAGTGCAAGGGCGAGGAAGAATTCAGGATTCTTTTCTGCATAATCAATGAAATCCTCGCCCCTTACGATTTTGTTGTTAATAAATATCTCCCGCACAATCATCTTATTCTGAGTAAGGGTACCAGTCTTATCTGAACAGATATAAGTCACTGAACCAAGTGTCTCAACTGCGGACAATTTACGCA
>JBDRWH010000185.1:0-3684 GCA_039802325.1 Caldifarciminota bacterium | reverse complement strand
CTTTTCTACAGGCTGTAACAAGTCCTTTCATAACATTCAACAGAACAGAATTCGAGACTTCGGAAAATCCAATATAATCCATAAAAAACAAAGGGATTGCTCCGGTCGTCAGTATATCATTAACACAATGATTTACTATATCCATACCAACTGTGTTATGGATACCAGTTGCACACGCGATAAGTATCTTAGTCCCTACGCTATCCACGCTGCTTATTATCATTTTATTGTCTAATGGATAGATACCTCCAAATAGTCCAAATTGGGATTGTGAATTTTTCTTAAAGGTTTTTATTACCTGTTTTCCTATACCTTTTTTTATCAGATTTAGCCGATTTATATCAACGCCTGCATTCTTATAAAGCATAAATGCTATTTGTATTCTTCAAAAATGTGCTTCACTTCAACTGTTGAGGGCATGCGATTATGTTTGTAGAAGAATATTTTCTTATAGTCGTAATAATCATATTCTGATGATGTTTGATTGAAAACTGAGAATGAATATTTAACTGTACTGGAAACGAAACTGCCGATCAAGATTTCTAAGATTACTATCAAGGCGAACAAGATGATCATTGCTGGTGCCGATAAAAACTTTAGGGAGAGTTCTTTTTTCGGTTTTACTACTTTGGGTGTGGGTTTGGCATAGGCAAGTTCAATCTGACCCGTAGTCAACAGGTGATAAAGAGAGGAATAAGTATGAAATTTGCCAAGTCCTGAAATTTCAATCAAATCATTCACACTTCTTTGACCGTCAATCAGCGATAGAACCCGTAATTCATCCTCGGGCAATTTCAATTTCAATTCTGGTCTTTCAATCTTCTTGTATACAAGATCAGAAGAAGTTATTTGACTGGCTATCCTTGGCCATTCATCAAAGCGTCGGGCTGATTCGAGCACAATATTTTCTGTATTCAGTTTTATTTTTATGAGGCTCTTGGGATAAATTACTGCACCTTGTTCAAATTTGAATTCTCCTTCTTGCCAGGTAAAAACTTCGTCAATGACTTCTTGAATTTTGAATTTTATGATCCGTTCAATTTCCTCCATTGTCAGGTACTTGTCGTCAATAATAATATTCATAATAGGTCTTTTGGTTTCCTCGTGAATTTCCTGAATCATATCAAATAGATTCTTTTTGATAAAACCTGACCGCACAAGATAGTTTTCAAGTCTTTCGGTTTTTTCACCTTTTTCAAAAAACGCACCAGTAATAAAACCTTCAATAAAGCCAATATCAACAAGTTCGCTTTTCCGTTTTATCTTTAAGACACCCGTAAGATGTTCCTGAGAAATCAATTGCAGGATACTTGAGAAATTTATGCTCTTAAGGTCACCTTCAATCGGCATCAGAACCTCCAAATAGTAGGAATGAAAAAAGATAACAGAAAAACAGGATAATTGCACCGATACACAAAATCAATGGTGTCAGGGAAAGAGAGATCCATCCTGCAGGTTTGATAAAAAATGACCTAAATAATAGAGGGACATAAATCAAAATCGCAAAAAAAGTAATAAGCAATCCGAGAAAATTTCTATTCTTGTAAATTAAGCCTGTTCCGGGCAAAATGATATTAACTATTACGGCGACTATCTTTTTGCCCAATCTTCTGAAACGACCCAGTGAATACTTTAGTTCTTGTTCTATCTCAGGGTTATTGGTAGAATTTAGTTTATTCCGGCAATCAAGGCAGGATGATTCTTCGTCGGTTTGTTCTGTACATCCTTTACACACTGGTTTACCACAAACTTGACAATAGTAAGGCGGAGGAATTCTGAAGGGAATAAAAGTGGTCACAAAAACAAGAACAAAGAGTATAAGAAACACAGTATTTATTGGTCCGGACGGCTTGAATTTCTCTGCTCTCATCAGACCATAAAAATCTCTTGTGTCTGGAGAAATGTCAACAGGTTCTTTGCTTGTGGTCACAAAATTTCTTTCTCTTGCTTTCTCCATATACTGACCAGCAGCAAGGTATTCGATATTCTTAAATTTCAAAAGTGCCAGATTAAAATATGGTTCACCTCGCTTGCTCTGCGCTGCTTTTAGATATAGTTCTTCAGCCCGTGCATCTTCATCATATAGTGCGTATAAATTTGCGAGGTTATTCATTATTTCGGTACTGCGTGCACTTAGATTGTAGTAGAGGTCTTCATACAGTGCCATTGCGTCGTCATAGAGTCCTTTTTTCTTCAATACATAAGCGAGCATTTCTTTCTCTTTTCTTGTTTCGGGATTAACTCTGATATCGCCATCCAGAACAACCATCTGATATATGTGATAGGCTTTATTGTTTCCCGTAAGGAATGGAGCAAAGTTGAACATAGATACTGCAACCGAAGAAATGACTATCAAAATTAGGCCTATTCTTAACCAATTTCTTTCTCGGTTCGTGAAAATCAACGCAAGGATAATGCTGTAGACAAAAAACGCGAGATAGAAATTTCTCAAAACAAGAACTGGTATCAATATTAGAGCAAAACCAGTTATGCCTTTGAAACGATTGTGTTTCATCGGGTCAAAGCGGTGACTCAAAACGGGTAGATAATATAGTAATTTCGTCAGAACAAAAACAATACAGGTGAAGAATAAGGCGATAATGAAGAATATCGCAAAATTACCTATTAAAAATATTTGATTACGAAAGTCAGAAAAAATGGGAAGTAAAAATGCGGCTTTTATAAAATCAAATTTACGAGTTGATATTCCAAGTGAAATTAATGATAGAAAATTTTCTATTGATAGTGAGTCAAAGTGGGTGGCGAGCATTAGTTTGCTAAATTTTGCATTGAGGTCCTTGGCGTCTTTTGCTTCCCATCTATACACTGCAGAGATGTAGAAATTTCTTGAGGTAGGGATTTCTTTCAAAAGGGTGTCAACACTTGAGTCATTGGTTTTGCTCCGCCAGAACCAGAGAACAATCTCGTCATTTTTGTATTCGGCTATTCTGGTTTTGTCCCGGACCAAATCTACAAATATAGATTCACTTCTTGGTGAGTCAATAAAAGCTTGATATTCGCTATTAAAACTCAAAAACAATGCACATAGAAGAATCATATTTGATTATATAAGAATTAATTCACCTGTCAACTATTAAGATAGATTTTGATTACTGAAAAGTCTTTTTTGCCATAAGACTCAAGTAGGCGTAAATAAAATCTTCTATTTCGCCGTCCATTACTTTCTCTATCTGGGATGTTTCGTAGTCGGTCCTGTGGTCTTTTACAAGTTTGTATGGATGGAAAATATAGGAGCGAATCTGGTGTCCCCATGCAATATCAGTTTTCTGCGCTTCGAGTTTGTTCAGTTTTTCTTCCTCCTTCCTTTTATAGTAATCGTAAAGCCGTGATTTCAGGATTTTCAAGGCGGTTGTCTTATTGTGAAACTGGGAACGTTCATTCTGACACTGGACAATAATTCCCGTGGGGATGTGGGTTATTCTTACTGCTGAGGAGACTTTGTTCACGTTCTGTCCTCCGTGACCGCCAGCACGAAATGTCTCGATTTTCAAATCATCTTCTTCTATTTCAAAACTGACTTCTTCAACTTCAGGATAAGCAAACACCGAGGCGAAAGATGTGTGTCTTTTTTGATTTGCGTCAAAAGGTGAAATTCTAACCAATCTATGAATTCCTGTTTCCGCCTTTAAGAGTCCGTATGCATAATTGCCGTTGACCTCAATT
>JBDRWH010000184.1:0-3701 GCA_039802325.1 Caldifarciminota bacterium | reverse complement strand
TTACCGGATAGGAAACATTAGGAACATATATACGGGCAGAGCCATTGTAAGGCACGGGCTGCCCTGAACTGTTCAACGCATAAACCGTAATCTGGAAAGAAATGCCAACAGTTTTGGATGATGTGATTACATCAAATCCAAAATGATCAAGCTGACCAATCATAATTAGACTCAAAATATATATCAAGGATGCCTCCTTGGTTGAAAATTGTTAATATCCAAATCAAGAGATTTAAGTCTGCAGGAATTTTGTTTGTTCATCTTATGGTGACATTATACATAAAATTCATCATTTGTCAAGAAAAATTTCTTTGCGCAAAATACGCTGAACCTAAAATGCCAGCATCATTACCCAGTTTTGCACGAATTATTCTTAGTTTGCGATATTCTGGACCGAGGATATGTTCTTTTACAGTTTTTCTAATTGGTTCAAACAAGATTCTACCGGCACCAGAAATACCACCTGAGATAATCACTACTTCCGGGTCAAAAAGATTGACGATACTGCTAACACCAATACCAATGTAGTATCCAATTTTTTCGAAAACATCGCTTGCCACAATATCACCTTTTTTTGCCTCATCCGCAATTATCTTTGGAGTCAAGCTCTTATATTTTCTTAAACTACTCTTCGTCTTTTTGATTTGCTCTTTTGCCAGCTGCACAAGGTACCTTGCTCCAACATATCGTTCAAGACATCCTGATTTGCCACACAGACATTGTGGACCATTGAAGTTTACTGTAGTATGACCAAACTCACCAGCAAAACCGTTAGCACCAAACAGCAATCTACCTTCGCATATTGCCGCTCCGCCAATGCCTGTTCCTAAAGTAAACAAGAAAACATTTTTGCAGCCTTTGCCTGCCCCAAAAATCCATTCACCAAGCAAAATAGCATTCACATCATTCAGAATCTTCACAGGTAATTTGAATTCTTTTCTTAATATCTTCCCAAGTTCAACATTATGCCAGCCTTTTAGATTAGGAGAGTATCTAACAATGCCATTCTTTGAATCAATAATTCCCGCTATTCCAATACCGATTGCTGATGTATCTTCAATAAAATTCCTTATGGCAATCTTTATTTGGTTGATACATTCTTGAAAGCCCTTGTCACCATGCGTTAAAAGACTAAATTTCCTAATGACCCTTCCTTTACGGATAATTCCTGCCTTGATATTTGTGCCGCCAATATCAATGCCCAGAGTATATTTCATTTATTTTTGTAATTTGCTCTTATCAGTTTCTCATACTCAGGAGATAGAATTATACCTCTCCGTTCCATCACTGCACGTGCTGTTTTTACTGCTTTTTCCAAGTCATATTCCTGGTCAACCCCTGATCCTATCCACTTAAATGAAGGAACATAGACAGGCATCATACCACCACCAAAGAAATTTACAAAACTGCCAACCACTGCCCCGGTTGGAATCAGGGTTCCAATACCTAATTTCGTGTGGTCGCCAATAAAACATCCAAGTTTTACCATTCCTGAATCCTTGATCTCTTTGCCAGTCTTTATCCGAACAGTTGAATAATTATTCTTTAAATCTGAATTGGTTGTGAGCGAACCAATATTAACCCATTCACCAATAATAGAATGTCCAATAAAACCTTCATGATATTTGTTGGAAAATCCCTGGAATATGCATTCCTCAACTTCACCACCGATTCGACAGTAAGGTCCAATTGTTGACTTGATGATTTTTGCCCGATCAAGAATTGTTCCTTCTCCGACATAAGCAGGGCCAGTGATTGTAGTAAAAGGCTTAATCTCTGCCTTTTTATCAATGAATATGGGACCAGACTGGCAATCAAAGAAAACAAATCTATTAATGATGGCATCGCGGGAAATGAAAAGATTTTTTCTTGAACCAACAAATTCTATATACCTCGGAATTTTGGAAGGCTTCTTTGTATGTTTAAAATGTTCAATAATAAACGTCTGATTATTTTTGATCAAATCCCAGGGCGAATTGATTATTGTCCCGGAGATCACTTTCTTCTTCTTTATATTCTTCAGAGCAGAATACACCTCGTGAAGATTTTGCGGATATGGTGGATTGACCTTTACAAAACCCGCTTCATAATCATCAACAACAAACTTTGTCTCCTCGTATGGTAAGTGGATTCGCTCTCTCAAAAGTGATCTTGCAGACAGATACATTATCGGTTCATTTCTTAAATTCAATCTAAAATTAAATATTTCCCGTGCAATGTACTCAAATCTGAATTTTGGAAAATAAAAGGCAATATGTTCGGCAATGGTCTTCATTCCAATGCGTAGATTGAATTGGGGATAAAAATTTACAAGCGGAAAGAATTTTTCTGGCTCGTCTTCGTAGATAATTATTCTCATTTTGACAACAGAATGCTTGCGACAATTGCAAATCCAATTCCCAGAATTCTATTAATGGTAATCGGTTCTTTGAGGATGACAAAACCAAAAATAACCGGAAAGAGAACATAGAGATTGGTCAGAGGGATAACAACCGATGACGGCCCTGCCTTTAATGCTTGATAAAATGCAAGGATTGCAATCAGTGAAACAAAGCCTACTGGAATCGCATATAAAGAATGATTATTAAACTGAAGCGAATTTTTGAAAAAAATTATGTAAAAAATCAAAAATATTAAAGACCACAATGAAATCCAGAAGGAAGTACTTACCGTGTTCAAATGCTGGCTTACGATCTTACTGCCAATTGCCCATAATCCCCAGCCAACAAGTGCAATATAAGCATATTTTATATAATCCATGATAAATTATATTGATTAACTGCATCAAGTCAAGATAGATGCCCCTGTCTGATAACTGCACTTTTTTAGATAGCTCTCTGGTTGGATGGTTACATAGCTTGATAGTCTTAAGGTCGGATAATCTCAAAGTCATATAACATTGCAGGGTAAACCTTCAGATGCTGTGTCGCAATTAGTATTTGTCATGCTGAACAATGTCATGCCGAATTTATTTCGGCATCTCATGCCATTTTCAGCATCCCGATCTTCAGCGCGACGGCGCTTGAAAAATCAACACTTTTTAGGACCCTGAAATAAATTCAGGGTGACAGAGTATTGTAGGGCAAACCTTTAGGTTTGCTTATTTTTGTTCCAAGGCTAACCTCTGGTTCTGAAAGAACCATCGGTTCTTGAAGAAAACCTTGCCCTACATTCAACAAAACCGCTAAACCAAACCCTATCTCATTTCCAATACTAAACCCCATACCATGCGATCTTCAGATTTATCAAGCGATAGCGAGAATTATGTTCGTGGTTTGATGGTTGGAGTTAAGGCGTGAGCCTTTTATAAAATTCTTACGAATTAACTCCATAATAAATCCACCGTTCTAATATTCTAACATGTTAGAATGTTAAAATGTTAGCATGATAGAATCATTCTTCAGCGACAAACAGGATACTTTCTTCAAAATTTTCTGTCTTATATTCCGGTAATTACCAGAATATGAGAGTACTTTCTAAAACTTTATCTTTGTGGTATGTATAACCTGAATCCAGTGATAACTGGATTCAAAAGTAGCGAGAAACGAGTAGCAAGTAGAGAGATAAATCCAGCGATTTTATCGCTGGATTCGGGTATAATAATAAATAAATTTCGTTATTCCACAAATTGGTTTAGTGCCTATGTCTTGGTTCCACCAATGACTTTAGAAAATACCTTTACTATATCCCCATCAAATTGC
>JBDRWH010000183.1:0-3713 GCA_039802325.1 Caldifarciminota bacterium | reverse complement strand
TGCGCCAGTGAATGCACCCTTTTTGTATCCAAACAATTCTGATTCTAACAGGGTTTCAGGGATTGCACCGCAATTTATGGAAAGAAATTTGTTTTCCCTTCTTCTGCTCTTCAAATGAATCAGCCGTGCAAGCATTCCTTTGCCGGTTCCGGTTTCACCTGTTATCAGGACAGGCGCATTAGAATTAGAAATGTCTTCAACAATTTTGTAAACCTGTTTCATCTGCCTTGATTTACCAACAAGATAACCAGAACCGACCTCACTGATGATTTTTGTTCTTAGCACTACATTTTCCTGTGCCAGACTCTTGAAGGCAATTGATTTTTCAATTACCGAGGCAAGTATCTTTGCAACACAAATAATAAAATCCCTGTCTTTCTGCTCAAACATTGAGCCTGTAATCCTTGAATCAAGATATATTGCACCAATTGGTTTTTTGCCAATTCCCAGTGGAATACACAAAATTGAATGGATCTGGTTCAAAAGCACACTCTTCTTAATATTGAAATTCGGGTCATCAAAGGCATTGGGCACAAAAACAATCTGGTTTTTACTCATTTGTTCAATTGCAGTCATAGATAATTCAGTGGCATCTCTAATGGTTCTTTTATCAATGTTCCTGCCTGCCACAAATTCCATTTTCCCCTCGGTGCTGACAAATATTGCACCCCTTTCAGCATTGGTTGCACTAATAATCAAATCAAGAAGATTTTTGACAAAATCATCCTGTCCAAGATTGGCACTGATAAGTTCAGCAAGTTTTGAAAATGTTTCAAGATACTGGGTAGAAATAACCCTTGTTAAATAATCCCTGATAATCAAAGGGAACAATCTCAATTTCATTTCTTGGATTTTACCCAGTTCTATTTTCGCTTCCATTGTATTGAAAATTTCTTCAATTGAGTTCAGTTCGTCAGTAATCCATTTAGTCTTTTCAGTAGTAATACCCCGCTCAATCATTGCTTCAATCTGAAGTCTTCTCAAATATGCATAATCGTATAGAAATTCCCTTTTTTTCAATTCCTGCAGTTCGTTTTCTATGTCAATTTCCTTATTACGACCTAATCTGAAATTATTAATTTTTATCAAGACATCTGCAATCCAGGATTCAGGGAACATATTCGGAGCAGTCTTTTTCAGTTTTGCAGCATAATTCAAACTATTTTTAAAATCAGCCTTTTCATAGAAAAACTGGCTTGCACCCAAATACGCATCAATTTTTACAGAAATCTCAGGATTCTCATTTTCTATTCTTTCAAGGCCATTTTTTATGAATTGCTCTGCCTTTTCCTTGTCTCCTGATACGCTATAAACCATTCCTGTGTCAATAAGACATTGTGCTTCTACATTATGTTTTAATCTTCGCTCAAGCAAATCCAGTGCCTTATCAAATTCACCTCTTTTATTATAAATACTTACAAGTCCAGATATTGCATAGTACAAATCAGGAGAACATTCAAGTGCCTTTTCATAGTATTCATGCGCCCGGGCGAATTTTCCTGTTCTTTCCAAAATGTCTGCAATGCAGGTGAGTATAGCGGACTCACGCATCCGATTCTTGATCTTCAGTGAAATTTTCAAAGACTGTTCAAAGATATCCATTGCAACCTTTGTCTCTCCACTATTTAATAACAATAATGCCTTGTTATTCAATGCTGAGGCAAGGGCATTGGGATATTTCAATCTTTCAAAACTGCTGATTGCAAGTTCAATATATTTTAGACCATTGTCAATGTCATTGGTCTGGATATAAAGAGAACTTAATAAGTTCACTGCATAGGCATACTGCTTTTCAAGATTGTTCTGCTTGCAGAATTCAATCAATTCAAGGCAATTCTCTTTGCCCTTCTCAAATTCACCTCTGAACCAGTTAAGAGTTGCAACATAATATAACGCCTCTGACTGTAAATGAACAGACTCAATCAATTGCGCTTTTTTGAGCGATTGATTTAGAAGACTTTCTGCCTTTTTAAATTCCTTTTCATACATTAGCGCATAGGCAAGCCAATTTGTAGTATTAACATATTCCCCTGATTGCTGATTTTTGATTTCTGATAATGCACATTGTAAATTATTGACCGAATTATCATAATTGCCTGCATTCAGATAAGCCTTGCCAAGACCAAATAATGCACGCGTTCTTGTATCAGAATAATCCAGCGCCTTCTTATAGTAATTCACTGCTGAATCATTATCACCTGATGCTAAATACAAATCACCAAGTCTTAGAGCAAATCCACCAACTCTTTTCGGTTCAAATTCCTTGCTATAATCAATAATCTTTCTGTAAAATAAAATCGCCTGCTCAAAATCATTTATTTTATCTGAATTTTCTGCTGATAGCAGTAAATAATCGTATGCTTTCTTACTTTCACCTATCTTTTCGCATAATCGCGCCAGTAATGGATAATACTCATTTTCCCCGGGCGAATACCCTTCAATTGCAGAAACAGTTTTTACAATAATGCTATTAACTTCATCCTGTTCAATGTTCTTTTTCATAATTGTCGTTATTATTTGATTGGCAAGTGCTAATGTCCTTCTTCCCTTTACATACTCGTCTCGTATCAATCCCAGCATTTTCAGAATCTCAAGGTCAAGATGCACAGCACCAGAAACTATCTCCTGAATAACTGATAATTCCAATGGATGTTCTACAATACAGAGCACCTTTAGAACCTTAATTTCATCTGGATTCAGTATCTTCAATCTCATCAACAAAATTCCCTCTATTTCATTCGAGATTTCTGTATGCTCTGCCAAATCTCTTGCTATATGCCAGTGGTCAGTCTGATAATACAAAATCCTCTTTTCATAAAGAGTTCTTAGTATTTCTACAATAAATAATGGATTACCACCTGTTTGTTTGTGAAGCCAATCTGAAAAACTTAATGAATCTGTATCACCATTCTCTGATTCAATCTTGAAAAAAGTCTTTTCAAGTAATTCCTGTGTATCTTTTGCAGAAAATTCTTTTAAACCAAGTTCAAAGAAGTTCAAATCTTTGATTCTCGGGTCGGGTCTTGCACTACCAATCATCGCAATTGAAGAGTTCTCAAGACTGTGACCAATATATCTGAATAAACCAAGCTCATAATCATCCAGGTCATTCAGGTCATCAACAAAAATAAAGATTTTCTTCCCCTGGGCAAACTCAAGTAATCTTTCAGTTATCTCAGCATAAATTTGAAATCTATCTTCTCTATCTGAAAAATCAAGGCTGTGATAACCAACAAATTCACATACTGCATTATGGAAATAACCTACCTGTCCAGGAATAAAGAACAGACCAGTATAGTCTCTAAAAAGATATTCATATTTTAGTTCTTTCAGGAGCCTGGTCTTACCCAGACCAGTTTCACCAGTAACAATCACTGTCTCACCTTTAATATTAGTGAGTTTTTGCATTATTTCTTTGTTTGCAACAAAACTTGTTGGCGGTAATCGTACCTCATACGCAGGAATAGTTATTTTCTTTTCAAGATATTTGCTAAAGACCTCATAAAGCTCAGGCGCTGTAGGTCTTAAACTGGGCTCTTCTACAAGTAAACGCCCAAGTATGCCATTTATCTCATCAGGAACATTATTGGCTTGCCTGTATGGTTTTTCAGGTCTGGTTCCTGTTAACACTTCATATATTATTATTCCCAATGAAAATAAATCACTGCGCTGGTCCATACCAATTCCTTTCAGGACCTCGGGTGCAATATAAC
>JBDRWH010000182.1:0-3778 GCA_039802325.1 Caldifarciminota bacterium | reverse complement strand
ATTTCCCGGTCTAAGAAATGTTGCTCAATTCATTTTTGGCTTTGGCCTGTTATTCCTTTCTATAAAAATAATGTCCGTCGGCGTTGCTAATATCAAATATTTATCAGGATTTAATGCGATGATTGACTGGTTGAATGAGTATCCGATCTGGGGTATTATACTGGGTACGATATTCTCATTTGTTTTCCGGTCCAGTACCGCGGTGATTGGTTTGATTCTCGCCCTTTCATTTGAATCAGCAATACCTTTATCTTCGGCATTATTGTTTGTTTTGGGTGCAAATCTTGGAACTACAATATTCCCCATTCTGATTTCTGATACAGTGTATGCGCGAAGGGTGGCGCTTGGAAATCTTTTCTTCAAAATGATTGGTGTTATGATCTGTTTACCATTGATTGGTTTTTTTGAGAATTTTTTGCATTTTCTTGGTGGAACAGAGACGCGGCAGATTGCTAATTTTCATACACTGTTCAATGTTTTGATTAGCCTGATATTTTTACCTCTGCTTCATTTTTTCAGTGACCTTATCAAAGCCATTGTTGTAGAGACCAAAAAGGAAATCTTGATGAAAAGAAAACTTGACCCTTCGTTTCTTGATACACCAGCAATTGGATTAGGTCAGGCAATGAAAGAGGTATTTTATATGGCGGACAAGGCCGCCAAGATGCTTGAAGATGCAATTAAGGTTTTTGAGCGAAAGGATATTGTTCTAAGGAAGGAGATAATTCAGGCAGATGATGAGATTGATAAGACTGAGGAAATGTTAACAACCTACATTTCAAAACTTAATACTGAGGAAATGGATGAAGACTTGAGGAAAACACAGGTTGGGTTGATGACCATAACCGCTGAAATTGAGCATATCGGCGATATTGTTTCCAAGAGCCTAATGGGTTATGCGAAGAAACAGATTGATGCAGGGATGGGGTTTTCTGCTGAGGGATTTTCAGAAATAAAAGAATTGCATTGCTTTGTTCTTGATACTTTGAGAATGGCGATTGCCAGTCTTACAACACGGGACAAGACACTGGCACAGGAGATTTTGAAGAGACGGGAGACCGCAATAGATATGGCAAAACGGTTCGAAGTGAAGCATCTGGAACGCTTGCATCGTGGATTAAGAGAGAGCATTGAAACTTCAACTATCCATCTTGATATTCTCAGCGAATTGGAGCGGATAAATTTTCATGCGACCGAGATTGGCAATGCAGTAATAGCGCTAATATTATGAAGATAAGAAACTATCTTTTAATGGCATTCATTCTACTTGTCCTGCTGGGAGTATTCTTTGTATTAAGTATAAGAAACAGCCAGAGGTCAATGCTGGCTTTCTTTGAGGAAGAAGCACGTTCATTCCTGACTCTGATTGCCTTTACTCATGAAAACTCCATTTTTTCCGAAGCTGAACTTGAAGATAAGATTACCGGAAATCTGCTCAATATGATTTCATATTTGC
The DNA here is from genome assembly GCA_039802325.1 of Caldifarciminota bacterium. Taxonomy (GTDB): domain Bacteria; phylum Hydrothermota; class Tepidihabitantia; order SM23-42; family JAOAFX01; genus JAOAFX01. Next base: position 2,322 of record JBDRWH010000182.1, on the reverse strand, counting down.
ACGAATATGGATACAGCCAGGGAAATCTTGATAAGATACGGCAGAATTTCAATCTTAATTCAATTATAATCTATGACAACATAAAAAAGCACTTGATAATGAAATCGGGAAGTCCTTATGACATTGACTTGCAAGGTTTTGAACACAATGAAAAGATCAGATACTACTATTTTACAGTGCTTAATGAAAAGTTTATTCGTTTTATTTACAAAACTGATAAAGAGATATTTCAGATCGAGCTTTCAGCGGAAGAAATAAGACAGTTCAGCCAGGAATATGGGGTAGGCAAGATTTTGCAACAAATGGCAGGTAATCCGCTTATTCAATATGTGGTTCTGCAGGATTTGCAGGGTATCATTATTGCCACTCCCAATGTAAGAACCATGCCCAGAATTGAAAGTGATTCTGTTATGCTTGCTGCTTATAACAAGCGTGAAGAGATAACCCGGATTATCAAATTTGGTGAGAAAAAGGTTCTGGAGATTGCCAGGCCATTTGTTGTAGAAAATAATATAGTTGGTCTTTTCCGAATTGGATTGAACCTTGATAATTATTACCAGCATATCAGAAACACCTATTTACAACTTACATTGATTTTCATAATTCTTTTGATTACTGGAATTTTTGTATTTGCAATGTTCATAAAGTACCAGGGTTACCAGATACATGAACAGTTCTTTTCTCTTATCCTTGGTGCAATAGAAGAAGGAGTGTTACTTGTTGATGACAAGGGCAAGATCACTGGCGTTAACAAGATGTTCAGTATGATTACTGATATGAGCGAGGAATTATTGCTAAATCAGTACTATGGCGAAAAATTCAAAGATGACCCATTTTCTTTGAAGACCGTCCGCGGCTGTGGCACTTTTGTTGAAGAAGAAAGAGAAATGTTTGGCAAAATAATTCAATATGCCACATATCCCCTCCTTGATGTGAATAAGAAGATAACTGGTACTATTTCCATACTACATGATGTGACAAAAATTCGTAAGCAAGAAAGGGAACAAAAAGAAAGAGAACGTTTGAGTTTTCTTGGCAATCTCGTGGCGAATTTTGCTCACGAAATCAAGAATCCTCTGAATGGTCTGGCTATTGCTGCCCAGCGTCTGCAAAGGGAATTTCCCTCGCAGGACGAGCAATATAAGAAACTTACAACCGTAATGATTCGGGAGATTGATTCAATGACCAGAATTCTAAATGATTTTCTCAGTCTGGTACGGCCACAAATCAAGGAATTTCAGGAATTCAATCTGGGTAAATTAATTGAGGAAGTTGGGATTTTGATTAAAGAACAGACAGGTGCGAAAGGCATCAAATACAGCGAAGAGATTGAGGGTGATGTAATTTTTGCTGGCAACAGAGAAGACATAAAAAGAGTAATAATGAATCTGTTGCTTAACGCCATAGAAGCGGTTGCAGCCTTGAAAGAGCGTAAACCCGAGATTAGAATAGCGTTGAGAGAAGAGAGAAAAAATATTTTTATCACAATTTCGGATAATGGTTCAGGAATTCCCGGCTCCGAACTCGAGAAGATCTTTGAGCCTTATTATACTACAAAGAAAGGCGGCACTGGTCTGGGCTTATTTATTGCCCAAAAAATAGTTCGAGAGCATAATGGTGAAATCAAGGTCGAGAGTAGTGATGGATTCGGCACAAAATTCAGTATTATCTTTCCTCGCTAACCATATATCTGCGAATTGCTTGACTTGACGCATATTTTAGATAGAATATTGTGAGAAGGAGTATTATGATTGAAAAAAAAGAAGCAAAAAAAATTGTTGATTATGTTTTGAAAGCGTCAAAAGCAGATCAGACCGAGGTTGTTATCCTTGATTTTGATTCAGCACTTACAAGATATGCAAATAATTATATTCACCAAAATGTTCAGGAGTCAAACACCGGTGTGTTCATAAGGGTAGCTTTTGGCAAAAAGATAGGTTCTTCTTATACAAATTCTACTGCGCCTGATAAGGTAAAAGAGACGCTACGCTGGGCTGAGTCCATTGCCCATTTTCAGATTGATAATCCTTATTTTGAATCACTACCCCGGGTTAAGTCAACAGACTATAAGAAAGTTGTCTCTTTTGAGAAAAGGACTGCCAAAACACCACCGGATGAAAGGGCGCAAGCAGTCAAAGAGATAATTGAGGTTGCCAGGAAGAGTAATCTGACTTGTTATGGTTCAGTTTCCAATGGTTGGTTAACTGCTACAGTTGGTAATTCTAACGGAACATTCGCTTACCGACAGAGCAGTGATATTTTTTGTAATATAGTGATGGCAACAGATAATTCAACAGGCTATGTTCAGACTGGTGCTAAAAC
>JBDRWH010000181.1:0-3832 GCA_039802325.1 Caldifarciminota bacterium | reverse complement strand
TTCCCCCTTGACATTTCAGAGTATATGATTAAAATATAATATGTAGCGAAAATGGGGAATAAATCAGACTTAAATCTTGGTAGCGAAGAAGGTAAATACAGACCAAAAAAATTATCAAGAGATTTGTGGCTTTGAATCTGCCTATTGACTATGTGCAGTGTATGTGTAAAATGTTTTGCTTGAGATTTTAGGATAACATTGGTTAGGAAGATTGGAAGAAAATGGGTTCTTTCAATCTATTATGCTTTCAAACACAGAGAGGAGGTGATGAAAACAAAAAACATAATGAGAAGGTCATGTGTGAATATGTTTATAAAAAGGAAAAGGAGGTAAAATGGCGTTTATTTTGATTGTTGCCCTTATGGGCAGTGTTGACCCGTATCTGGTTTCTCACCAGTCCGGGACAGTTACACCACCTTATCTGCAGGAGTACGATTACATTTCCATTGCGGGGTACTATTTTAACCCGAAGGAAAAACTACCAGAACTTCCTGCAGAGCTAACTGGTGCATCAGATTACTATCTGATTCACCTTAAAGGTCCTGTTTATGACGAAATGAAACAGGCAATTGAGTCCTACGGTGTGAAACTACTTCAATACATACCATTCAATGGATTCATTGCAAAAATGGACGAGAACAAGAAGGCAGTCATTGAAGGTTTACCATTTGTCAACTGGATTGGCAATTACGAACCAGCATACAAGATCAGTACACTATTTAAAGAATTGCCTGATGAGGATGAATGGTTGGTAATTATATTTATGTCGGAGAATATATATGCTGCGAAAAATCGTGTGGAAAAAATCGGATGTGAAATTCTTGAGGTGTCAGATACTGAATATGGCAAGATTTTGAAGATTCGTTCTGACCGTTCTCACCTTGTTGAGATCGCACAGATACCTGAGGTTATGTATGTTGAACCTTATCTTCAACCAGTTGCATACAATCAATCTGCACAATGGGTAACCCAGACATGGAAACAGGTTGATAGAAGGTTATGGCGTAAGAATATCCAGGGACAGGGGCAGGTTGTGAGCACTGCGGATACTGGAATTCTGACGAGTCACGACATGTTTAGAGACCCGGCCGTGAGCATAACAACCTTTGGAAATTATCCGACGCACAGAAAAATAATTGCTTATTTGTTACCGACAGGTTCAGGCGCTGCGTTTGGCGATGATGCTGGTGGTTCATGGCATGGGACTCACACCGCAGGGACTATCTGTGGTGATGATTCGTATGTCAGTGGAATAAGTGCTAATGATGGTATGCCTTTGAAAGCAAAGATGTTTTTTATGGACATAGGAGCCTCTGGTGGTGGTCTATCAGTTCCGTCAAACCTTGCAAATCTTTATCAACCAGCATATACGGGTAATGCGGGTGGTGCAGCAAGAGTTCAGTCACATTCCTGGGGTTCAACATCAGGAGCTGGTACATATACTTCTTACTGCGTCAATACTGATCAGTTTATGTGGAATAACCGCGACTTCATGATCTGTTATGCAGCAGGCAATAGTGGTCCAAGTGCAAATACAGTTTATCCTCCAGGAACCTCAAAGGATATTCTCACTCTTGGTGCAACAATGAATAGCACTGCTGCAACCACGATGGCAGATTTTTCAAGTCGTGGTCCAACGCAGGATAACCGGATAAAACCAACGGTTACTGCACCAGGCTATTTCCTGTATTCTTCTGCTGGTCCCAATAACAACTCCTATTTAGGTATGGCTGGAACAAGCATGGCTACTCCCTGCGCTGCAGGCAACGCTGCACTTGTCAGGCAATACTTTGCCAAGGGATTCTATCCCACTGGTGATTCCAATACAGCAAACCAGTGGACTTTTATCCCTGCGTCATTGGTAAAGGCTATTATTGTCAATGGTGCCCATCCGTCAATAACCGGTTCAACAATTCCTGATAACAATACTGGCTGGGGCAGGGTCTGTCTTGATGATGCATTGTATTTCAGCGGTGATGTGCGTAAACTGTGGGTTACCTATGATAGTGTTTCAACCGGACAGTATGATGAGTTTACCGTTTCAGTAAATGACCAGTCTGAGCCATTAAAAATAACTGTTGTCTGGACTGATTATGCAGCAACCGCTGGTGCAAATCCTACTATCGTGAACAACCTTGACCTTCAGGTAACAAGTCCTACTGCCACAGTTTATCTTGGCAATGTATACAGTGGTGGTCAGTCTACACCGGGTGGAACTGCAGACAACCGTAATGTTGAAGAGAATGTGCGTCGGAATGTGCCAGAAATGGGTAACTGGGTGATCAGGGTTACTGGAACAAGTGTACCACAGGGAACAAATCAACCTTATGCAGTGGTTGTTTCAGGCGGTCTTGGTCCAACCACAAGTCCAGTCCTGCATATTAAAGGACAACGGATTTATGATCCAGTCCCTGGTAACCTTAATGGTCGTTGCGATGCTGGTGAGACCATATATCTGACTGATACACTGAGGAATCTATCTGGTGTTGCAGTCACCAGCTGCGTTGGTGTACTTAGAGAATCAAGTCCTTATATTACACTGATTGATTCCACAGGAACCTTTGGAAATGTCCCAGTTGGTGGAACAGCACACAACAATGCGGATCAGTTCAGTTTCTCAATTTCCGCTTCAACACCTGCTGGAACATTTGTTGATATGATACTCCATCTTACTGGCAGTGGTGGTTATACCCAGGACATTGGATTCAGCCTTGAGATTGGTGTGAGCGAAGTCCATGTTATCTGGGGTCCAAAGCAGGTTCAGATTGCACCGGGTGATACACAATTCTTGTACGGAGCAGGCTACAATCCAAATAATGATAGACTCTATGTTTGCAATGCGTATGAGCGACCAACCGGCATACTTATCTACAGCTCAGATAGTAATGTTACATATTACGGTTACATCGCAGCACCAGATACCTATACTACCGATATAAAATACTGCGCCTACGATAATACATTCTGGGTTGCAGCGGATTTTGGTCAAGCCTGGCCCAATGGTAAACGGGTTTGCAAGATTAACACAAGCGGAACAGTACTTCGTCAGTTTGCCAATCCTGCAAATGACTATCCAGTAGGTCTTGCCTGGCTTGAACCACAGAGATTATTGTATCTATCAGACCGCAGGACAAATCAAAATACATTCCCGCAATATATCTACCGCTCAGATACCAATGGTGTTGGGACGCAATTGCCATTCCCGCTTCAGGGTAATGTTGGTATGCGCTGTCTGGCAAGAGAACCTTATGGTCCTGATACAACACTGCTTGTGACATATACCTGGTTTAATAGTGCAGGCACCAATCTTGATTCTGTGGCACTCTATGAAGTTCGCAGAAGTGACCTTGCGGTATTGAATCGTCTGATTCTACCAGGCTGGAATGTGCGTGGTGTTGAATATGATCCGCGGGATGGCAATTACTGGCTCACAATTCCGCAGAACCCAGGACGTTCAATCGTCAAAATTCTTGGTTTCCGTGGAATCCCGGGAATTGGTATCAATGAGAATGGTGAACCAACCCCATTGGAGAAGATTACACTCTCGCCAGGTATGCCAACGCCATTCAGTTCCAGGGTGAAGTTCAGCTATTCACTGCCGGTGAAGATGAATGTTAGACTTGCAATCTATGATATTACGGGTAGGCTTGTGAAAACACTTGTTAATGGAACTGAGGGACCTGGTTCAAAGACTGTTTACTGGGACGGCAGGGCAGAAGATCACGATGTGTGTGCAAGTGGCGTGTATTTCTGTCATCTTGAGACTGAACATGGTTCACTGGTAAGAAAGCTCGTACTGACGAGATAAAGCAATCTCACACAGGTTAGGGGC
>JBDRWH010000180.1:0-3864 GCA_039802325.1 Caldifarciminota bacterium | reverse complement strand
TCTACGACAAAGACAACATTTTCATTGATGACACAGAGGTTCCCATATTCACTCGCTTCAGGCTTGGGATTCTGCCAAACCCAGGAAAGATTCCCTGCAAAAACAGAGGACAAAGTGGCGATAAGACAGAAAAGTATCTGAGCAATTTTCATAAAACCTCCTTTCAAACTCCACTTATCAGCCCCTAAGTTGTTGTTGTTTTTTTATTATCTATCACCTCCTTCCTACTCTATATTTTTACAAAATTTTTTTGTCCTACTCTATCTTGACAACTTTGTATGGACCAGATTTAGGCAATCTGACAAAGTAGACGCCCGATTTCAATTTTGAACAGTCAAAATATCCGTTATCTGTGCAGGAAATATTCCTACCACTGGCATCATAGAGATATAAGGTTTTCCCTGAAAATTCCTGAAGCACTATGTTTTTTCTGATAATACTCGGCATCTTCGCTTTTGAAATGCCTTCTCGCTTGGTTTCCACAATACTCACTATTTCAATATCAATGTTCCCACGAATATCATACTGGGACGAAACATACTCACTCCAGACATTGAGATACCGATTATTGGCACCGGGGACGACATCAGCATAGTAAATACTATTCGTTGATGGTGAAATTCTGAATGCCGACCCAACTGGCGCACCACTGGTATTATATTTTTTACCCCAGAGTTGATAAACACTATCACTGTATAGTGAGTAGGTAACAAGATAATTTATCCCATCAAATACAACACGCGCGGATTTGAAATAATATACAGGGGAGGCAATCGTGAAAGAACTACCGATAGGTACCCCTGTATTTGAAATCAATCGAGCCTTTAACGGATAATCTGTACTCATCTCTACCCATACGACCATAAAATTAGTTCCACTATATGCGACATCCACAGAGTAGACAGATGCTGAAGCACTTGCCAATCGTAAGGTATCGCTCGCCATAGTTCCATCTGTATTCACGAAGCGGCCATAAACATAGTAAGGTGATGGACTATAAGTACCCCAGATAACAAAATATCTTGTCCCACCCCAAGTAACCGACGGATAATACTGGTATTGGGTTTCGTTTCTTGAGATCCGAATTCCCGAAGGGTCAAGTACTGAACCGCTGGGCGCTACGCGGGCTCCGTAAATTTGCGAGCTGCTCCTAAAATCTCCCCAAACCACAAAGTAATTCCCACTGCCAAAGGTAATCTCCGGAGCATATTGGACTGGCATAGGACCATCGTGATATATGTAGAATGCTGAACCTAATGGATCACAGGTCGGAGTCACACGGATTCCTTGAATATCACCGTAACTTCAACATCCGTCGCGCCAGACCACAAGAAAGTTTGAACCATCATATGCTACTGCAGGAGTAAAACAACTGTCTTGAAATAAAAATTTTCCATTAAGGTCTATTACTGTGCCGGTTGGTGAAATGCGTGCTCCATAAAGGGCATATTGGGGATAATTACGATAATCTGTCCAGAAAACATAGTATTGACTGTTGGCGTACGCAGCACAGGGGAATCGTTCATCTGAATTAAGATTAGTAATAGGAAAATCCACGCTAAAAAGCCTTAACACTATAAGCACAATTATGTTAAGCATAAAACTCCTTTCATAGCTATTATATTATTACTTGTGTACAAAATCTTGATGGAGCATTAGATTAAATATCGCTAAAATCAGCACTTTTTACAATATCTCAAAAGCCATTGACAAATTTCATTTTTTTTGTAAAATTTACAGCAAATGCATAATAAACGAGACCGATTATATTTTTCGGTTATCGAGGAATATTTTAAGAATAAATCTTCTCTGAGAAAGACTGCAGAAAAATTTAATTTACATTATCAAACTGTCTTTAAATGGATAAGGTATTATAGAAAATTTGGAGGCCCACCTTTATTCAAACCCTGGAACCGACCACCTCCAAAAATAGAATTTGAGGTCATTAAATATAAAGAGCATTTCCCATGGCATACGCTGAAACAGGCTCATAAATTATTACTTAAGAAAGGAATAAAAATCTCTTATCGGGGCATATGGGACATTTGGAAAAGATACGGTTATTGTGGATTTGAAAAAGGAAAAGTTTCTAATGATTTTACTGATTTTATAACTCTAACAAAAGAAACAAAATTAAAATTAATCCAGGCTGAACGACTCTTCAATGATGGTAAAATAAGAGAATCCGCGAAGGTTTTGAATTCAATCTTCTGGATGCCTAAAAATGAATTGGTCCTAAAAGTACCTGAAGAACTTTTGAACACCAGACGAAGAATGGAAAGGGTGATGATGGAGTTTGGTAAAATACCTATATCTGAATATGTCAGAAAAGTGAAAATTCTCCATCAAAAATGTATCAAAAACCAGTGGAACTATTCAGCATTAAGAATCGGATTGGCGTTGCTTGTTGCACTATCCTGGTTAGGTAACCCTGAAGAACAAAAAAATGGACAGAAAGGATAGGGAGATTATTGTCAAATAGGAAAACAAGGGATTTGATGCCGATCCATTTCACTCTTCTTCTGTCAAGATGCCATACCCTGGTACAAACACTAAAAATAACTGAAGCATTCCGAATAGCACGTCGCTGCTATTACGATGTGATACGACACAAAAACCCGATTTATAACTTTCTTTACGACCTGGCAGTTATATTCATTGAGCTTGAAGATTTTAATACTGCAGAAAAATTGCTCAATATTGCAAGCTTAGGGCTTATTGAACATAGAAGAAAAAGAATAAAAACACTTCTTGCAATTTATGCCTATCTTTTAAGAGGAGATAAAGAGAATGCACAGAAATTATTGAGAGAGGCTGATATGTATGATTGGACAATGGACTCGCGGGTCTTCCGTTACGCATCCCATTTTGCGTTAATTGAAGGCAAACCATCAGAGGCGTTTACACTGGCACACAAATCGCTGAATGCCTCAAAAGGCGCTGGCCTTTTTGTCGATATCAACAATGCCTATCTGGCTATAGCGAGTGCATACGCGTGCCTTGGTGAAAAAGAAAAAGCAAAGTCATTATTGACTAAATTGAAGAAATTTTTGAAAAAAAGGAAAATGAAAAGACAGCTTCTGGTTGCAAACATTCTTCTGCAAAAAATTCCTGATGATAAAGAGCTGCTAAAATTATCTACAATCAAACTTGCCTGGTTATTATGCAAGAGAGGATATGGAGTCGCATATCAATTCGCTTTAAAAAAGGGACTGATGTTCTATTTTTATCGTTATCTATTCTTCTACCCCGATTTTGTTCTAAAAAGAATTACAAAAAATAAACCGACTTATCTACCCAAGGCAATTCTTCGCCTGCCGATATTTAATACAAAGACCAATGTGTACCACATAAATTTATTAGGCAAAATAACCACCTTCCGCAATCATAAATATCTCAATTTCCATCTTGCACCCAAAGATACCGCGATACTTTTGTTTATAATATTCAAAATCAACGAACCAGAAAGATCTTTGAATTTAAGTGAACTATATAAAAATTTCTGGCAAAATCGTTCCAATCCGGCAAGGTTATTTTCTCATATTCTGGTGCGGATAAAGAAGCAATTAAAGATTCCTCCCCATTATTTAGAGATAAAAAGACAGGACGGTGAATCTTATTTAATCAATCAAAATCTTTATTTTACCACTGACTATCAGGAATTTGAGCAAACTCTTGCCCAGGCAAAGGCGCTACAGCGGGCAGGGGAATGGGGATTTGCAAGAAGAGAATACTTACGGGCATTTAGATTATTCCGTGGTGAGCCGTTTAAAAAGAATTTTGATAGCTGGTCAGTGGATATGAGATTTAGAATTTTGAGCCAGTTTGAGACTGAGGCAATAAATTTTGCAAAAAGTTGCCTTG
>JBDRWH010000179.1:0-3888 GCA_039802325.1 Caldifarciminota bacterium | reverse complement strand
TTTATGAAAGGCATTTTACTCCATATCAGCCGGGGTGTGCGCTGGGACAGCGACCATATACCATTATTTGATGATACACTCAGAGAATTGTTCTCAGAGATTGTCCGATGCGATGCACTTTCAAGGATTTATATAGGGCTTGATTATTTTGATGCGACACTCAACCGTATTGGTGCCTGGGTCTTAGGTGCCCGTTCAGTCCAGAAGGCATTGTTATACGCCCTGCTTGAGCCGATAAAGATATTAAAAGATTCTGAAGAAAGAAAAGACTATATCTCCAGGCTCGGTATTTATGAAGGATCAAAGACACTGCCTTTCAGTGCGGTCTGGGACTATTTCTGTTTTATTTCCGATGTTCCCCCTGACCCTGACTGGTTTGGCGAAATAAAAAAGTACGAAAAAAATGTCCTGAGCATGAGAAAAGACCAATATAGTGGCAGTCCGCCACGCTTTATGGCGGATCGCTCTGCAAACAAAAAATCCTCAAAACGCAAAAGAAATTAAAATATAGAAAGTTGAGATCTGGCTCCATTGCAACACTTGTGAAGATCCATGTGGATGCAACTGATAAAACCAACAATACAGTAATGATAACCTATGCCTATCAGGATAATCCTGATTTTCCATACTTCTCACCCTGAAATCAGAAGCAGTTAAGATAATAGAAAAAAGGGGCGGCTTTGCCACCCCTTTTTATTCTTTGCTTCTCCTTAGACTACCCTGTTCGTTCTCCGTAGCAAATTCCCTAAGTTCCTCAAGGTGTCTTTTTCTAATCTCGGCACTGCGTTCTTTCTTAGGCCTCTGGGCAAGTTGCTCAACACCGAAGTAGATAGGTTTTGCACTGTAAGAACACCAGAAAAATCCAACTGCATCACCCTTAATATTCCCTTCTTCACCTTGTTCAGGCTTTGGACCATTTACCGCTGTTACATAAACCTCACCATTGCCCGAGAGAATCGTGTCAACATCACTCGGGAACAGGGTGCTGGCACTGATTGTATGCGAAGTCCCTTCTATTATTGTATCCAATTCATAGTAAAAATCTTGCCAGTAGCTGTTGCTATCAAGATAATCGTACTCAATATCAACATAGAGCCGGTACCATTGTGCAGCATCGCTTGATTCCCATTCAATATCTAGGCTATTGCCCTTGTGCAATATTGCACTGCTGTCAGGTTCTGTTATCACAAATTCTCCGGGCACGGTATCTGTTGCTTCAGCTTTGCCTTCGTCATAATCAACCTTCAATTTGCACTCATCGCCATCATCAAGATTGGTAACTTCATCAGCAAATCCAAAATTGGTCAATGAGACAGTATTACCCGTGGGCAGTGTATCTTCATTTATCGTTATCACCGGGATAATCTTGAAGCCATCACATTTGTGCCCTTCAATAATGCACCATTTCCCCACAGAATCAGCATTCACCCACCAGAAATCAATAGTTCCCCACATTGATGCCCTGCTACCACCACCGCCGCATCCGATAAGAAGAAGCATTGCACAGCCTATAGCACACACCAAGAGTTTTTTCATAAAGCCTCCTTTCACCACCGATTATATACATATTTCAATCTTCGTCAACAGGCAATTTTACTGATTCCTCTCCATTTTTTTGAAACCTAAATCCGCAATATTTGAAAGAACAGTGAATTTTCAATATACTCCATTAAAATGTTCTGAGTAAGAGATGCTAATTTCTACAGAAAGATCCTGTTTGTCCCTCTCGCCTTGACAAAAATGATATTTCGGATAGAATTGAAAAGATGGAAAGAGTTTATCTGCTTTTGGGCACAAATCTTGGAAAATTAAAAGAAAATTTAATGAATGCGATTGAAGAATTATCAAAAAATGGCATAAAAATTCTAAGAAAATCTAAAATCTATAAAACCAAACCCTGGGGAAAGACTGACCAGCCTGATTTTTTGAATATGGCAGTTGAAGTGGAGACCAATTTAACTCCGGAAAAATTATTACAAACAATCAAAGATATTGAAAAGAAATTGAAAAGAGAAAAGTCAAAAAAATGGGGTCCGAGAATAATTGATATTGACATACTATTTTATGGAAACCGCATAGTTAATGAACCTGATTTAAAAATTCCCCATCCCTATTTTTTTGAACGCAATTTCGCAATCATCCCAATGGCAGAGATTGCCCCGGATTTTATACCCCCCGCTCATGACAGAAGTATTAAAGAAGTGAAAGCAGGAGTAAAGAGTGAAGGAATTGAGATATATTGCGATTGAAGGCGTAATCGGGGCAGGCAAGACCACCCTTGCCAAAGGATTGGCAAACAAGTTTCACGCTGGTATGATTCTTGAAGAATTTGATGATAATCCGTTCTTGGCAAAGTTCTATTCAAACCCGAGTTATTATGCATTCCATACCCAGTTATATTTTCTTATGTCCAGATACCGGCAGCAAAGAAAGATTAATCAAATGGACCTTTTCCATTCACGATTGATAAGCGATTATCTCTTTGCCAAGGATAGAATCTTTGCTGAAGTCAACCTTACTGAAGATGAATTTTCATTGTACGAAAAAATCTATTCGCTCATTGAAAAAGAAATACCCAGGCCGGATGTGGTAGTCTATCTTCAATCCACACCTGATTTATTGTACAAAAGAATAAGACAGCGTGACCGTCAATATGAACGAAACATTGAATATGACTATATTGAAAAATTATGTGAAGCATATAATTCATTTTTTATACACTACAATACAAGCCTTCTTTTGATCGTCAATATCCAGGGCTTTGACTTTTTAACAAGCACTGACCTTGATTTGATATATAAAGAAATTATACAGCTAAAAACACCAAGAAAGATAATTTCAAAAGAATGATTACAACAGAGACAATTTTTTCAATGAAAAAGAAAAAAGAGAAGATTGCCTGTCTAACTGCCTATGATTATCCTACTGCAAAGATTCTTGATGAGGCTGGGGTTGAGATCATTCTTGTTGGAGACTCTGCAGCAAATGTCGTTGCCGGAGAAAAGAATACGCTACCGATAACAATGTCAGATATGTTATATCACACAAAGGTTGTTGCCCGTGCTGTAAAGAATGGCCTGGTAATTACAGATATGCCATTTTTATCGTATCAGTGTAGCATTGATGAGGCAGTGAAGAATGCAGGAAGTTTCTTGAAAATGGGCGCAGCAGGTGTCAAGATTGAAGGCGCGGGTCCAGTTTTGAAGACGATTGAAAGGCTTGTGCAAATCGGCATCCCGGTAATGGCGCATCTTGGATTGACACCCCAGTCAATCCATACATTCGGTGGTTATAAATTGCGTGGAAAGACAAAAAAAGAGGCAGAACAGATAATAAAGGATGCCCGAAGACTTGAATCTGCAGGATGTTTCTCAATCGTTCTTGAAAAAATTCCAATGCAACTTGCAAAGAGAATCACCAGGATGTTAAAGATTCCAACGATCGGCATAGGTGCAGGACCATATTGTGATGGACAGATATTGGTCTTGCATGATATGCTCGGTTTTTATGAGGATTTCAAACCGAAATTTGTCAAACAATATGCAAAGATAGGATATGAGATAAAGAAGGCCGTACTAAGGTATGTTAACGAAGTAAAATCCGGGGTATATCCCAACAAACAACATTCATTTGAATAGGAGACATAATGGGTAATTATACAAACAAACATGCTGTTGCCGGATTAAATGCAAAGTTGCCCAAACTCGATATTCTTCCCAATCAGTTTAGGAACTACAAGATAACAATAGCCATCCCTGAATATTCATCAGTCTGTCCCAAAACCGGCCTTCCTGATACCGGAACAATCACGATTGAATATGAACCGAATAAATATTTTGTAGAGCTAAAATCCTTGAAAATGTATATCCTTGCCTATAGAAACTTGGG
>JBDRWH010000178.1:0-3911 GCA_039802325.1 Caldifarciminota bacterium | reverse complement strand
GGATTATGCTTGTTGCCCAGACAAAGAATAGTGAATTTGGTTCAGCAGAATCCACATTTGTAGTAAATCTGCCATTTATCGTTTCAGGCTCTATTCCAAGATTCTGCCGGGTTGGCGATAAATTCTCCGCGGGTGTTGTTTTGCATAATCGGACGAATCAGGAAAATAATGCAAGTGTAGAATGTAATATAGAAGGTCTTAAAATGCTCGGTGACAATAAGAAGAGTGTAAAATTATTACCCAATACAAGCAGTGAAGTCCTTTTTGACTTTGTTGCCGAAAAGACCGGCAATGCAGTATTCAAGTTCAATGCGAGTATGGGAAATGAAAAGGATGCACTAAAACTTTCTATTCCTATAAAATCGCCGCCATTCGTTGAGGCAGTGGCAACATTCTCTTCAACCACTGATTCGGCACTTGAAGGAATTATCGTGCCGGATAATATCTATGAAGATACCGGCGGCCTTGAGATACTGCTATCATCCTCGGTCCTTGCCGGGATGAAGAGAGGTATTGAGCATTTGCTTGACTATCCTTATGGCTGTCTTGAGCAGAGATTATCAAGGATTCTGCCACTCATTGTTGGTGAAGAAATAATTAATCAATTCAAACTCGCTCCGGTCACGGGCAAAGAATTAAGGGATTCGGTCCAGAAGGTCCTTGATGAAGTTCCGCAATATCAGACATATAGTGGTGGATTTTTGTATTTCAAAGAAAGTTGGTATCCCTGTCCGTATCTCTCCGCATATACAATGTATGTTTTAAAAAGGGCAAGCGATGCTGGATACAAGATTGATTCAAAGGTTATTGAAAAGGGAAAAGAATATTTGAAAGGCGTCCTGCGCTGGGAGGAAGTTGACTGGACATATCCTTATAATGTTTATGAAAAACTGACGACAATGTCTTTTTGTCTGTATTCATTGAGTATCTGGGGTGAAATGGGCGAGGCAGGTTATGCGAACAAACTCTTTGACAGGAGAGAACAGATTCCAGTCTTTGGAAAGACTTTATTATTGAAGGCAGGAAGAAAGTTCGGTCTTGGTCCGCGATTTGAAAATGAACTCGTTCGGGCGATAACAAACAAAATTAAACTTTCGCCAACGAGTGCCCATTTTGAAGAAGATGAACTGAGGGGCTGGACATTCCCTTCGCCGGCAAAGGTGACCGGCTTTGTGATTCAGACATTCACCGAACTTGATATTGACTTTCCGTATAAAGACCAGACGATAAAGTGGCTCGTCCAGGAACGTTCCAAAAAGACTAAACCCACGACCCATGAAAATGCCTTTGTCTTTGATGCCTTCCAGACATACTACAAAAAGTACGAAAAAGAAGAGCCGAATTTTGTAGCAAAGATTATTCTTGGCGAAAAAGAAATTCTCAAAGAGACCTTCAAGGGCAGGACCAATGAGCCACCAAGAAGATTTCTATTCTCACTTGATAAGATTGAGAAGAATAAGTTATTGCCTTTAATGGTCTCAAAACAGGGAACAGGAAGATTATACTATACTTTGCGAATGTCTTATGCATATAAAGAAAATCCGATCGCCTTTGATGAAGGATTCTATTTGTGGAAAGAGATACTGACCCTTGATGGGAAACCTGTGAATAAATTCAGAAGGGGAGAGGTATATAAGGTCGTGCTACATATCGTTGTGCCAGAGACGCGGATATTCGCCGTTGTTGAAGACCCATTGCCTGCAGGATTTGAGCCGGTCCAGACTTCTTTTGTAACTGAAGCGCGTGCCGTCCAGGAGCAATACTGGGAAGAACAATATGAAGAAAAGGGACACTGGTGGGGTAGTTTTGACCATGAAGAGCAATATGACGATAAGATGTTATTCTTTGCCCAGGAACTATTCCCGGGTGAGCATACCCAGGTCTATTTTGTCCGTGCTGGAACCGGTGGAAAATTCCTTGCCCCATCAGCAAAGGCAGAAGAGATGTATTCGCCCGAGGTCTTTGGTTCAACCACCCAGGGCTTTATTATTGTAGAATAAGATAGCAAAATCAGGTAAACTGACTTGTTGACTTTGTAATTTTTTTCATTACAATTAATGTGCATTACTTTGCGTGTCATAAAATCTGCAAAAGGTAAGGTTTCGCCAAAGATTTCCTCCCCTTTTGAGGGGGGAATCCGCCACGCATCATGGCGGATAAGCTGGGGTGAATCCGCTTATTATTTTCTAAATTTGCATTTTTCTGTGCAACATCTTGGAAGGTGATTATTTACATTCATTGAAGGGAGGTATGAATGAATCTGGATGAAAGGCTTCAGAATGTTTCAGTGATCGGTGCTGCAGGTAAGATGGGCAGTGGCATTGCAGCATTGATTGCCCAGGAGATGTTAAGATTGAAGTTTGAAAATCCGGATAGAATATATCGGCTGAATCTGATTGATGTGAGTGAAAAAGGTCTGGATGGATTACGCGATTATCTAAAGGCGCAATTTGTCAGGACTGCCGAGAAATCAATTGTTTCCCTAAGGGACATGTATAAAGAGCGCGTTGATCTTGTGGAGAATGCAGAAATTGTTGATGCGTATGTTAATGATGGTATGAAACTTGCAAATTTTGGCACAGACCTGATTCTTGCAAAGGATAGCCGTCTCATTTTTGAGGCGATAATAGAAGATGAGAAGATAAAGATAAAGACTTACAAGTCATTGAAGAAAATGATTTCAAAAGATACCCTGTTTTTGACAAATACTTCAAGCATTCCTATAGGTTATCTTGATGAAAAATCAGGTCTTGATGGTAGATTGATTGGCTATCATTTCTATAATCCACCGGTTGTGCAAAAACTTGTTGAAGTGATATGTTCAAAAGGTACAAAGGCTGAATTAAGGGATCTGGCGAATGAACTTGGCAAACGCCTTCGTAAGATACTTGTGCCAGCAAATGACATTTCAGGTTTTATTGGTAATGGACATTTTATGCGGGATGGACTCTTTGCACTTGATGAGGTTTTGCGATTGAAAGGCAAATATAAATTGCCCGGTGCGATTTACATAATGAATCGGGTGAGTCAGGATTTTCTTTTGAGACCGATGGGGATCTTTCAGTTGATTGACTATGTGGGAGTTGATGTATTCCAGTGTATTCTCAAAGTGATGAGAACCCATCTTGGTGATAGTTCTCTGAAGCACAAACTTATAGATAAGATGATGAAAAGTGGCATAAAGGGTGGGCAGTATCCTGATGGCTCACAAAAAGATGGCTTCTTAAAATATGATAAAAATCGTCCAGTTGGAATCTATGATTTGAAAAAGGGTGAGTATTTTATGATAACTGATGAGTGGAAAAAGAAAATTGATAAACAACTTGGACCATTGCCTGAAGGATTTTTACCGTGGAAGGCATTGCTTGTTGATAAAAATAAAGAAGAGAAATTAACAAATCATTTTTCTGCTCTGAAAAAAATGAATACAATGGGTGCAGAACTTGCTTTGAACTATCTGAAAAAGACAAAGGAGATTGCAGAGAATCTTGTAAAACAGAATGTTGCCAATTCATCCGAAGATGTGAATGCGGTTTTGACCAATGGTTTCTACTGGGTTTATGGACCAATAAATGAATATGCTAAATAAAACACCTAAAGGTCCAAAATGCCTAAATACCTAAAAATTAAGGTAGCTAAAAATCCAAAATTCCTAAATTGCCTACATCTTAGGCATTTAGGTGTTTAGGTATTTAGGTAATTTCTCCTCAAGGGAGGTTTTATGTCTTTTTTAAGAAAAAAAATCTTTCCCAAGGGATATTTTTTTTTATCTTTTTTTACCCAGTCATCTTTTTCCAAAAATGGCGTCTGATAAACATAAAATTCTTTTTTTTCCTTTTTAATAATCACTGTGTCGCTGGCAACCGGCAAAAACTTTTTGCTTAACAAGGTCATTGCCGTTGACTTGCCTC
>JBDRWH010000177.1:0-3918 GCA_039802325.1 Caldifarciminota bacterium | reverse complement strand
AAGCATCTAAGTGGGAAGCCCACCCCAAGATTAGGTCTCCCAGTTTCGATGTGGCAACATATCGAGACTACAAGGCCACCACGAGATTAGTGGTTTGATAGGCCACAGGTGTAAGTTCCGTAAGGAATTGAGCCGAGTGGTACTAATCGGCCGTGCGGCTTGGATTTCCTTTTCCCGCCACTCCATTGAAGAATAGTTATTGAGAGTTTGTCAAGAATTCCCGGCGGTTTTACCGGTGGGGCAACACCTCTTCCCATTCCGAACAGAGAAGTTAAGCCCACCAGGGCCGATGGTACTGTGCTGGCAACGGTACGGGAGAGTAGGTCGTCACCGGGTTTTTATTTTGCCGATGCTAAATTCCCCTTGACAATGTGGAATATTTAGTTATAATATATAGTTAGAAAGGGGGTTTATGAGATATATCAAAACTATATTTGTATTTGCTATTGTTTTTTCTATACTTAAATCTCCTTATGCTGCACAGCGGGTCGTTGTGGCAGAAATGGTTACGAGTGAAACCTGAAGTAGCTGTGCTCAAGCCAGTGGGACACTGGAGCAAATAGATATCAATCATCCTGGAATGGTTGCAGCAATTGATGTTCACTATCCCGCAACTGACTCTTACTTTCTACAGGAAGGCTATGACAGAATCCATTACTATCCACCTCCTTTTTATGGAATGTATGTTGAACCCTGGCTCTGGTATGATGGTAATCAACATGGTGGAATGGAATTCTCTCAGTGGGAATCTATGATTGTCAATCGTATGAACCAACCTGCTCCGGTTACAATACACCTTGACGGTGAATACTCGCCAGGTAGCAACTCTGGAACTATCTATGCTACATTCAGAAATGATTCAAGCGCAACAATTAACGGAAGGGTGATAATTGTTATCACGCAGGACAGTCTATTTTACCCTGCACCCAATGGTGCAATGTGGCATTGCAATGTGCCGAGGGATTATATACCCGACCATAATGGAACGACTGTATCAATTCCATCTGGTGATTCAATTACCATAACGATGCCTTTTGCTACAAATCCAAACTGGGATAAAACTCACTGTAAGATTAAAACCTGGATTCAAGATGATGTAATGCAACCTGATTCAACAAAGGAAATATGGCAGGGTGCAATGGTTAATCTACTTGAACTTGCGATTGAAGAAAACCCTGGCAAGAAGTGTGAAAAAATAAGTCTACAGGTTTTCCCCAACCCTTGTCCGCGCACCGATGCCCTGCACTTCAATCTCCCATATCCAACTGACTACAAAATTTCAATATATGACTGTACCGGAAGGGAGATAAAGAATATTTCAGGTATTGCCAAACAGGTTAAATGGGATTTAAAAAACAACCAAGGGAATAGAATTAAATCCGGTGTTTATTTTTACCGGTTTGTAGATGAAAAAATAGTATTTTCTGGTAAATGTGTAATTGAATAGAGGGATGTGAATACGAAAGAATTTATTTATTAGAAAATTAACTTTGAGTAAAGTAGGTATTATGAAAATATTGATTCCTATCTTTTTAATGATAGGTTTTGTCAGCGCAGGAAACTGGCTGATTAATGGTGATTTTGAGGAAGCACTCAACACCGGCTGGACATCAACCCAGTACGGTTCATACATTTACATTGACCGGGCAACTGACTATGAAACAGATCCTGATTATGAAGTGCGTGTGGAAAAGGGTGGAGGCAACGGATTTGCTAATCTTTCTCAGACAATTGATATTACAACACCGAGCGAATTTACTTTCTCTACAAAAGCAAAGTTATATGCATATGATAATAATGCAGATACATTGACTTATGCCGCTACTGCAATAAGAATAATCTATCGTAACTCCTCAGGAACTCTTTTGGGTGAAACGAGAATTTGCCAGTTTACTGCACCCTGTCCATGGCAGAATACTTCAACCTGCCATTTGATAACTGTTAGCGATTCTCTATGGCATAGTTATTCGTTCAATCTTCAGACCGAACTTGGGAATCTACCTGGCGTAAATCCGGCGAATGTCAAAAAGGTTGAGATTGCGCTCTATGATACAACTGCCCACACTTGTTGAGGGGCTTCACAATTGGCGAAGGTCTTCGCCGATGATGTGAAATTGAATTATACTGGATCACAACTTTACCTTACTTTTATCAAATCTAAAGTGTATGACCCAAGCGGAAATAATAATGGCAGATTAGATCCTGGTGAAATAGCTAATATTACCGCATTTCTAAAGAATATTGGTGGTGCTAATTTTACGAGTCTAAATTCTACACTTTCAACGACAAGTCCTTATATTACAGTTACTGATAATTCGGGTTATTTTGGCACGATTCTTGTTGATAGCACAAAGGAGAATATTTCAGACCCATATGTTGTCAATGTCAGTCCATCAACGCCACAGGGGCATACTGCTCAATTTCGTTTGATAACAACCCAGAGCGCTTTTGCTGATACATTCTTCTTTAATCTCACGGTTGGTTCATATCACTATCTTGTCTGGAACCCTGATCAAACTCCAGCGCCAGGACAGGCGATTCATAGCATATTAACATCGCTTGGTTACAATGGACTTTATTCAATAACACTTCCTGAGACTGATCTGAATATCTATCGAGCAATACTGGTTTGTGTCGGTATCTACCCGTATAATTATGTTATAGGTGCATCAAGTCCGGAGGCAACAGCACTTGTCAACTATGTTAATAGTGGTGGCAGACTCTATCTTGAAGGTGGTGATGTCTGGTATTATGACCCATTGGTTGGAGGCTATAATTTCTGCTCATTGTTTGGAATTAATGCGGACGCTGACGGTGTAGGTGACTTAGGTCCTATACAGGGACAAACCGGTACATTTACAAATCAAATGTACTTCAATTATTCAGGGGAAAATGGATATATGGATCATATCAGTCCGAGCGGCACTGGTGCTTTTCTTATCTTTGAGGATGTTGACAATGTTTATAATTGTGGTGTTGCCCGTGATGCTGGAACATATCGGACAGTCGGAACCTCTTTTGAGCTTGGTGCACTGGTGGATGGTGGAGGCGTCTCTACAAGGGCGGCTTTGATCGATTCAATCCTTCATTTCTTTGGAATATTCCAGATCCCTGTTTGTCAAGAGAATAAGCGAGAAGGACTTCACAAAATATCTTTGCAGGTAACACCGAATCCGTTCAACGATAAGATAAATATCAGATGCATGATACACGATGCTGGATACCGGATGCAAGATATTCGTTTGAAGATCTATGATATTTCGGGTCGCGTTGTTAAGTCATTTAATCTTGAATCAGGTATCCTGAATCATGAATCCAGTATCACGTGGTTTGGCGATGATAATGAAGGTTATGAGGTGCCTGCGGGTATCTACTTTGTCCAGTTGGAAGTTGGTGATCTTACTAAAATCAAGAAGGCAATACTGTTTAGATAAAAATAGATCAGTTCTTGAGGTTTGATAATTCACGCTTGACAAATACGAGAAAACAAATAGAATCTTAGTGAAAGGAGGTTTTATGCAAAGATACTTATCCTTACTGCTGGGTATTGTGATGGTCGGCTTTGCTGCCCAGCGGGTTGTTTTGTGTGAAGAGTTTTATCAGGAGAGCTGATCATCTTGTGTTGCCGCCAGCGGTACGCTGGACAGTATCTGTATTCAATATCCTACGCGCATCGCCGCAATTGAGATGCATCTAAATAGCAGCTATCCGTTATATTGTCCAGAGGCATATGCCCGGATGCAATACTACCCAAGTTCAAATTGGTATACGCCCAACCTTATTCTTGATGGCACGCCAGAAGGCAGTAGTTATAGCTCCTGGCAATCTTATATTGTCGCAAGAATGAATCAATCATCCCCAATGCGCATATCAATGTGGGGTAATTATGGCTCTGGTTCAGGAACAATCAATGCCCGA
>JBDRWH010000176.1:0-3948 GCA_039802325.1 Caldifarciminota bacterium | reverse complement strand
TTCTTATTTCCTTTATATAAAGTTCAGCAATTGCTCTTTCTTCTGGGTTCTTTGCATTGTTATACAAATCTAACCACAATGCCAGGCTTGTTCTCAGGTCGCCCAATTTTCTGTAAGCCATATGTGCTGCCCATCTCTTGGGCATATCCGGGGCAGTGGGTTTCTGAGCAGAAATACGCATATAAGAAAAGGCGATCTTGTGTTTTTTCAAAAATACATAGTGGATAAACCCATAGATAAACGGGGTTCGCCATTCATTATAATCAGCCTCCATTCCTTTTTTTAGAAGCATCATTGCCTGGTCAGGTCGGTTTGCATCGTGCGTGAGCATTAAGGCACCAAGTGTATAGGCATGAACAAAATAGGGGTCTAATGTCGTCAGAATATCAAGGATATGATACATCAAGTCAAAACGTGCGTCTGTCATACGGTGTTCACCGTAGTACTGGATAAATCTTAGCCAGACAAAATCTGCCAGCGGTACATAGAAACCCAAAGATAGAGTTCGT
Source organism: Caldifarciminota bacterium (assembly GCA_039802325.1). Classification (GTDB taxonomy): domain Bacteria; phylum Hydrothermota; class Tepidihabitantia; order SM23-42; family JAOAFX01; genus JAOAFX01. The sequence continues at coordinate 3,439 of JBDRWH010000176.1, read as the reverse complement.
ACTACAAATCCTGATGGAAAATACATGAGTTCACCAATAAGCTCGTGACGGGTCTTGTTTAGGTCTATCCTATAGGCTAAGCTGGCAACAATAAGAAGGAGAAGTATAATAACAAGAATTTTCTTTACCATTTGAAGAAGATCACTTAAACTCTCGCTGTTCGAAAATGAGGGCAGTTAGATAAAGCAGAAAGATTGTGTAGATAAAGCCGTAGCATACCGAAAACAGAGTTTGATCTGCAAAAATTGGTAACTTGTGAACAAGTTCTAATCTCAGGTTAAAATTCTCCAGATTTGGTAAGATGTAATAAAATCCATAGGCAATATACTTCAATGCAGGGGTTTTAGTTGCATCTGCAAATAACTTCAAATCCGGGCTTGCGTGTCCAATTACATAGAATATCACACCCATTATGGATGTCAGCGTTGTTGAAGAGAAAGAAGAGAATAACAATAATATGCCCAGGAGCACCATTATTTCAATTAGTGAAAACGGCAAGTTGAGTAATATGTGAATGTCAAACTTGCCTTCATATATGAAAATGACAATCTGGTGTATAATTGCCATTGCACTCTCTAACAAAGCGATTAAAAAAAGAAGTCCCAAAAATTTACCGAGTATTATTTCACTTCTTCTCACAGGTTTGGCAATCACTGTGTAGATTGTCCTTTTCTCAATATCCTTATGTATGAGAGTAGAGCCGATGATAATAACAACGAGAATTCCAAATAGTGAGGAGACCGCCATTCCGAAATCTCTCAGTAATTTCGGTGATTCGCCAAGGGCAAATGGCTCAAGGAACATAGAAATGAAGATAAGCAGGATACTAAAAATGATGAGCAGGAGCATTATTCGTTGTCGTAGGCTCTCCTTGAATGTGTTTTCTACGATGGCGAGAACCCTATTCATTTTGCCCTTGCCTGCCTTTCACCTGTTCAAAGAACCAATCCTCAAGGGAAATTTCATCTGTCTTTGTTCCCTTTTTAAGAAGTTCGTCAAGGGTACCAACCTTCATTATTTTTCCATCAATAATAATACCAATTCGGTCACACACTGCCTCAGCATCAGGTAAAATGTGTGAGGAGAAGAAAACAGTCTTACCCGAATTCTTCTGTTCCAAAATCAAATCCTTGATTTCTTTTCTGCCAATCGGGTCTAAACCGGTCAGTGGTTCGTCAAGTATCAACAGGTCAGGTTGTCCAACAAGTGCCTGTGCAATACCAATTCTCTGGAGCATTCCCCGCGAATACTTGCGTAAAGGTAGATCTGCTGACTTTTTCAATCCCACCCGGTCTATCAATTCAATAAGTCTGTTCTTATCTGTGTGTTCATTGCATAGCATTGAGTGAATCCTAAGGAATTCATAGCCACTTAAGTGGTCATAAAAATAGGGTGATTCAGGTAGAAAACCAATTTTTTTCTTGGCTTCAAGTGTATTCGGTGGATAACCAAATACTTCAATCTTACCCTGGTCAGGTTTGATCAATCCAGTAATGGATTTTATGGTAGTTGTTTTGCCTGCACCATTGGGTCCCAAAAATCCGAAAACCTCACCTTTCAGGACTTCAAAAGAAATTCCCTTGAGAATTTCCTTCTTTTTCTCCCAGAAATGTATCTTGAATGAACGATGCAAATCTTCAATCTTTATGGCAAGTTCCATACTAAACAATTATATTTAAAAACAAGATTTTGTAAAGTGATTTTTTGCAGTCCAGGACAGAGTCAATGTTGGATTGTTTACCAGTTGACATTTTTTGAGAAATTTGTATAATACTCTTAATGAAGATTGAGGATGTTAAAAAGGAGATTGAAAAGTTAAGAAAAGAAATCAATTTTCATAACTACCGATACTATGTCCTGAGCCAACCCGTTATTACAGATTATGAATATGACCAATTATACAAAAAACTTGTTGATCTTGAAAATAGATATCCTGAACTGATAACACCTGATTCACCAACCCAACGTATTGGTGGAGAGCCACTTAAGGAATTCAAAACAGTTGAACATAAGATAAAAATGCTGAGTCTTGATAACACCTACTCAGAAGAAGAGTTATTGGAGTTTGATAAAAGGGTTAGAAAGGGACTGGGCAGAGATGTGAAATATGAAGTAACACTGAAAGTTGATGGTGTAGCAGTGACTTTGCATTACAAGGAGGGGAGACTTGTTCTTGGCGCAACCAGGGGAGATGGTATTCATGGTGATGACATAACTCAGAACATAAAGACGATCAAATCAGTTCCGCTACAGTTACTGACTGAAGACAGGGAAATCAAGAATATTGAAATCAGGGGAGAAGTTTTCTTGTCAAAAAAGATTTTTGAGAAGATAAACAAAGAAAGGGAAGAAATGGGTGAGCCAATATTCGCAAATCCGCGCAATGCAGCAGCAGGAACGCTCAAACTCCTTGACTCCAGGGAGGTGGCAAAGAGAGATCTTGATCTCTTTATTCATACGATTCCTGCTCAACCTGGTCCTCACCACCCATCTCATTATGAGACATTGAAGAAACTTGGTGAGGCAGGATTCAAGGTGATCCCACATATTGAGTTGTGCAGTAGTATTCAGGAAGTGATCAAGTATATGAAAAAGTGGGAAGACAAAAGAGATAGCCTTGAATATGAAGTTGATGGACTGGTTGTAAAAGTTGATAACTTTGCAGACCGTGAATTATTAGGTTATACAATCAAGAGCCCGCGCTGGGCAATTGCATACAAGTACCCAGCACGTCAGGCAATTACAAAATTACAGGATATCCAGTTGCAGGTGGGTAGGACCGGCAGGATTACACCGGTCGCGATACTTGAACCAGTTCCACTTTCTGGCTCAACGATATCAAGGGCAACTCTTCATAATGAGGATGAAATAAAGAGAAAAGATATCAGGATTGGTGATTATGTTATTATTGAGAAGGGCGGTGAGGTTATTCCCAAGGTTGTTGGTGTTGTAAAGGGTCGTAGAACAGGCAAGGAAAAGGTTTTCAAATTTCCTGATAAATGTCCGGTATGTAAAGAGAAAATTTATAGGTTCAAAGAAGAGGCAGATTGGCGATGTGTCAATTCATCCTGTCCTGCCCAGATAAAGGGTGCGATATTGCACTTTGCTTCGCGCCCGGCAATGGATATAGAAGGTCTGGGTTATGTAATTGTTGACAAACTCGTTGATTTGGGAATTATTAAGGGTTTTGATGATATTTATAAGCTGAATGTCAAAACCATAGCGGAACTGGAGAGAATGGGTGAGAAGTCAGCACAAAACTTGGTCAATGCCATTGAAAAGAGCAAGGAAAAAGATTTTGTAAATGTCCTTTTTGCCTTAGGCATTCCCAATGTTGGCATAAATGCATCAAATCTTCTCGTGAACGAATTCAAAAACATTGATGCGTTGATTAGCGCAAACCTTGAACAACTTACTTCAATCCAGGGTATTGGAGAGG
>JBDRWH010000175.1:0-3978 GCA_039802325.1 Caldifarciminota bacterium | reverse complement strand
TTGTAAATTCAAGACCTGATAGGACTGGTATGATTACTTTTTCTATTCCCAGACTGACTGAAAGATTTATGATTCTTCCTCTTTTGACTTTAGTATCAGGTAATGGCTCCTGGATAATAACTCTACCCTGTTCAATGATCCGGTCATATCGTCTTTCGGTAACAACCGACTGTAGCCCGGCTCTTTTTAGTATGATTGTGGCAGAATCAAGTGGAATATCACAGACATTGGGTACAACGATCTCTTCGCCCTTGCGAACAAACAGCGGCATAAAAATGAAATTGGCAAGTAAAAGCCCAACAACAAAAAATATCAGGATGATAATTACATAAGTCAACAATCGTCTCATTGGTCAAGGACCGTAGCAACAACAAGGTCAATTTTTGAACCTTTCTTTGCCTTTGTGCCTGCGCGTGGATTTTGTGCCATTATAATACCCACATCAAATTCAGTACTTACTTCATATGAAACACTACCTACAACAAATCCTTTTTCTTCAATAATCCTTTTGGCTGTTGATAATGCCCGGCCTATAACCCTTGGTACATCAACACTCTCAGCACCACCACTCAGAACAATCGCAACTGCATCACCTTTTTTTGCGCGTGAACCTGCGCCTGGCAGTGTGGAGATTATTTTGTCTTTTTCAATTGTAGCATTCTCTTCAGTTTTTATATCACCTATACGCAGGCCAAAATCATTCAGTCGCACGGTCGCTTCACTGAGACCCATACCTTTTAGGTCGGGAACAATAACGCTGCTTGACCCCTTTGATATGAAAACGGTAATGCTTGACTTGCTTCTAACTATTGAGCCCGGTAATGGTGTCTGCCTGCAGATTTGATTATCTGCATATTTTTCACTTTCTTCTTCACCACCCACAACGAGCAACAAGCCGCGATTTTCAGCGATCACGCGTGCCTGTTCAGGTGTTGAACCAGTCAAATCAGGAATAACAACATCACCGCCACTCTTTCCAATTGGCAATACAAAAAAGAAGAGCAAACATACCACAACCGAAGTTATAAGTGAAACAAAAAAAGAAATCAAAAACATTCTTGCACCATTGTAATACATAACTCTCCTTTCTAAAAAAAATCACACCCGGAGAGGGCGGGATTTGAACCCGCGTTCCGCCTTTCGGCGGAAACACGATTTCCAGTCGTGCTCCTTGGGCCGCTCGGACACCTCTCCTGCAAAATCGTATATGGTCATAAGGTTGAGACGCTGTTTAGGTCTAATCAATTTTATTTTTCTTCCCTTTTGTCTTTCTCTTCATCTTCAGAAGTTTCAATATCGTGTAGACCTTTCTTGAATTCTTTCACACCTTTGCCCAAACTCCGAGCGAGATCCGGAATCTTGCGTGCACCAAACAGAAGAAGCACTATCAGCAAAATCAGCAGAATCTCCTGCCACCCTAAATTCATTAATGCCTCCTTGAAACAAGTATATAGAAAATCAACATATTGTCAAGGTTACAACACAGTACCTTCACTTCTTACTTCCCTTTATTTACTTATTGTGGTTATTATGGCTGGTATGCAACAAGAAGAAATGGGGTGGTTCATAAGCCGGGTTCTGTTTTGACCAACCATAGGGAATGGCGGACATAGATAGCCATTTATCTGGGTCTGATGTCACCACCAGACTCAAGCGACCTACCTGTCCTGCGTCCTTTCGGACAGAGCGGGCAACTCATTACAGAACTATTTGGTCTTGCTTCGGATGGGGTTTGCCATGCCTCCAGTGTTGCCACTGGAGCGGTGGGCTCTTACCCCACCTTTTCACCCTTACCAGCCACACAAAGCGGCGGGCGGTATATTTTCTGTGGCACTTTCCGTAACTATCTATAAATGCAATGCACCCAAAGGTGCAGATACATTGATAGATAGCTCCTTCCTGTTAGGAAGCATCCTGCCCTTTGAAGCCCGGACTTTCCTCCCCGCACCTATGAACTCATATCAGGACTATATATCGTGATACAATCTCGCTGACTGTATCGTCAATTGTTTATAGTTAAACGGGTTGCAACACCACCTAACGAATAACCCTTTATTTTCAAACAGAATAGGTGCAGGGCGGCTATCCGACCACCCCATAATAATATTATAAAGTTTTTTGTCTGGTTGTCAAGCGCTGCCAACCAATGGCAAATGATTCTTGCTTTTGTAGTATTGTTTTTCCGTCTTTATGATTACATATAATTTTATATTTCCAAATTATCTATCAATCTGGTTTTACCAAAGAAAACCGCAACCAGCATACGATCGCCTTTCTTTATGAACTTCACCGGACTGAGGTCATTTTTGTCCACTATTGCTATATAATCAATCTGCCCACCTTTTGCCTCAATCATCTGTCGCATCACCGTTGTCAGGTATTCCGGGCTTTTGATGTTTTCTTTGTAAAACGATCCCCTTGCCCACTGCAAAGATTGATAAAGAACCGCTGCACTCGTCCTTTGCTCAGGATTCAGATAAGTATTACGCGAACTCATAGCCAATCCATCATTTTCACGGACAATCGGCGCGGAGATGATTTTCACATTAAGATTTAAATCTTTCACCATCTTTCTAATAATCAATAACTGCTGATAATCCTTCTCACCGAATACCGCAATATCCGGCTCAATAATGTTGAATAATTTTAAAACTACTGTCGTTACACCGCGGAAATGACCGGGTCGTGACTTGCCACAAAGGATTGAACTGAATTCTTCAACCTCAACATAGGTTCTATAACCATCCGGGTAGATTTCCTTCAAAAATGGATAAAAGAGCAAATCCGCCTTTTCCTTCCTGAGAAGTTCTTCATCCCTTTTCAAATCCCTTGGATAGCGATTGAAATCTTCATTGGGTCCGAACTGTGTCGGATTAACAAAGATTGAACAAACAACATAATCACTGTGTTTGTGCGCAATTTTTATCAAAGATAAGTGTCCTTCATGCAGATAACCCATTGTGGGCACAAAACCAATTGTTTTGCCTTTCTTTTTTATTGGTCTTATAGATCTTTGCAGTTCAGCAATCTTCTTGACAATTTTCATTTTCTAAACGCGTGTATGCCGTTTTCTACAAAGCCTACTGCACGACCAGGAATTTGCCGTTAATTATGTCGTTACCAATCTTAACACAATAGAAATAGGCACCACTGGGAAGATTTTTTGTTCCGGTTGTGATGTCGTATGCGATAATGTGCTTTCCTTTATCATATTTGCCTTCAGAGAAATTCAGCCTTTGACCCAATGAATTATATATCTCAATCCTTACATTTGCTGGATACGGTAGATTAACTGAGAAGTTGAGCATTCCTCTTGTCGGATTAGGATAAATCGCAAATCCGTTTTTGTTTTCAGCAATCTGTTCAAGCACAGCAACCGGAAGAATTCTGAAAGAGTACAACTGTGGTGGAACATAAGCAGGAGAGGTCTTTCTGATATTATGCGGTGTATTCTTGGCAAGAAGATAGTAGTAAACTGTATCTCCAGGAGATTGAGGCGGTATATATCCTGCATAAACACCTGGTGTATCAGTTACTGCACTCAATGAAGTGGTGGTAAAAGTGGATGCGCTATTCTTCTTGTAGAAAACCAGTGTAGACTCTGGCAAAAGACTGCAGGAAGTAATAATTCGTGCCCGTACCCGGTAAGGAGTAGTTGAATTGTTCGTATCAGGAAGCCGAGTATGGACGATATCAATAAATTGGGATTTTGGCACCTGCATTGTGATACAATGAATTGCACCGCCGGAGTTAGACATAGAAGAACAATTTATTCCAACAACAGTATAACCAGGCAGGTATTGCTGATATGTATTGAGTGCCTCCTGGTCAGTTGACAATCCCCAGGTTGGCACGAGGATTCTATTATTCACAAAAAGTGAATTAAGATATGTTGGCGGTGCATCTGATGTTGACCAGGGCATTACAATTCTGACCACCCGATAGGGAAATCCCTCTCTATTTTTACAATGGGTGATT
>JBDRWH010000174.1:0-3983 GCA_039802325.1 Caldifarciminota bacterium | reverse complement strand
AAACAAAAATCAAATTCAAATTTTCAACCTTATATAAAATCGGATGAAAGAATTGGTGAATTCAGTATAAGGGCAGTGGTGCTCGGTTCAATCCTGGCGATTGTCTTTGGACTGGCAAATGCCTATCTTGGGTTAAAAGTCGGAATGACAGTCTCCGCATCAATCCCTGCAGCAGTGATATCAATGGCAATACTAAAAGGTGCTTTGAGAAGGGGCACAATATTAGAAAATAACATCTCCCAGACCATTGGTTCTTCAGGTGAATCCCTTGCTGCAGGTATAATATTTACAATCCCTGCATTCTTTATGTGGGATTATTTTCCTGATGCCTGGACAATCATTTTGATTTCTTTTTTAGGTGGATTTTTAGGAATTCTTTTCATGATTCCTTTGAGACGTTATCTGATAGTCCAGGAGCATAAGACCCTTCCTTATCCAGAAGGAACCGCCTGTGCAGAGATTCTTAAAGCAGGTGATAAGGGTGGTGCAAAGGCAAAGATTGTCTTTTCTGGTGTAGGGATTGGTGCATTATATAAATTTTTAATGAGTGGTGTGAAATTATGGAAAGAGACGGCGACCTGGCTTGTGAGTGGTGTAAAAGGAATGGAAATTGGCATTGATTTGACTCCAGCATTATTAGGTGTTGGGTTTATCATTGGTCCAAGAATCGCTTCCTATATGCTCTCCGGTGCAATCCTTGGTTATCTCGTGATAAGCCCTTTGATTGCGTTTATTGGTGCGAATTTAAATACACCAATTCCTCCCGCGGATAATATCGTTGCACTCCTCTCACCTTCGGAAATTCGCAGTTATTACATTCGGTATATCGGTGCTGGCGCAGTTGCGGTTGGTGGTTTAATAAGCCTCTTGCGTGCCTGTCCGATTGTTTTTAAATGTTTCAAACTTGGATTTGTTGAGATGTTCAAGGGATTCAAATTTTTACCAGATAGGAATGCCTTGAGAACCGAGCAGGATATTCCCATGAGTGTCGTAATTGCTGGTGCAATAGTTATTGCAATCTTAATGCTACTTATTCCGCAAACACATATTGGTATTATTGGAATGTTGATCGTCGTTCTCTTCAGTTTCTTTTTTGTTACGGTGGCATCAAGGATTGTGGGGATCGTTGGTAGTTCTTCAAGCCCTGTATCAGGTATGACAATTGCTACACTGCTTATAACCTGCCTGATATTTGTAGCATTTGGCTGGCGTGGAATGCCTGGAATGATCGGTGCGATGTCCATTGGCAGTGTGGTATGTATTGCAATATGTATGGCTGGTGATGCATCCCAGGATTTAAAGACCGGATTTTTGGTCGGCTCAACCCCGTTCTATCAGCAGATTGCAGAGTTTATAGGAGTAATAATTCCAGCATTGTTTATGGGTGGTGTGCTGATGCTTTTACACAAAACAATGGTGATAGGCTCTGACAAACTACCTGCGCCTCAGGCAACACTTATGTCATTTGTGGTAAAAGGGGTGCTTACTGGCACTCTTCCCTGGACATTCGTTGGGCTTGGTGCGATCCTTGCCATTGCGGTTGAGTTATTGGGAATATCTGCCCTGCCTTTTGCTATTGGGCTTTACCTGCCTCTATCGCTCTCAATGCCGATCATGGCTGGTGCATTGATATATTTTGTTGTCCAGAAAACATCTTCAGGAGAGTCCCTAAAAATTAGAGAAGAAAAAGGCATTCTCTTTTCATCCGGGCTTGTTGCAGGTGACGCCCTCGTTGGTGTGCTAATTGCATTTTTGATTGGAATCCCTGCCCTCAATAAAATCTATGAGAGTTTACCAGTGGGTGCCTGGCTTGGCAATTTTGCTAACATCGGTTCTCTTATCATTTTCTTCATCATTGCCTTAATTCTCTGGCTCGTGACAAAAATGAATTCCCGCGTAAGCAGTACAAGTTTAAGTAGGTAGTTTAGAAAATTTTACAAAAAATTCCTGAATATCCCTTGGGAATAATGTAATTTATATCCTGGGTGCCCATATTGGGTTTGGTCTTGTTGCGTAAATAGCCCGCGCCGCATTCAAAGAAAAAAGAAAATCTCTGGGACAAATCCTTTTTAATCCCCAGGATTCCGCCACCATAAGGATTAATTGCCCATTCATATACTGTACCATCATATAAAGACTTCCAGTAGCCAGCCCCCAGTTCAGCACCAGCGTACAAAGAAAACTTTGCATAAGGATTGAAGAGGTACTTTATTTGCAAACCTCCAAGATATATCTTGGTCTTGAAATGCTCGCCTTGCGGTTCCCAATCAGTGGTCTTGCATCCAATAGTGCCCATATCGGCAAATGGTCCAATTGTTATCTTATCATTAATACTGTAGCCAGTATTTCCGCCAAGAATAAAACCAATCTTTGATGCATCAAGCCCACCACCAGCAAGCATAGTGATGCCCCCGGCAATTTCTAAAGTCATTTTTCTTCTTTCTGCCACCGGAATTCGTATTTCGGTCTTTTGACCTTTCCTGTTTATCGCAGTAATAATCACCGCTCTTGTTTTTGGTAATATCCTGGCTCGGATTGCAAAACTTCCATCCTCTTTTGTCTTGATTTTTACGGTATTAATGAGAAGATCAGTCTCGGGTTCGGTTTTGCCTTCAAGGTGCAAGTACCGATCTACACCAACTTTTTCAATAACCTGCTTGGTGATGTGCAACTCTGGAGGTACATATTTCATCTTGGGACTTGATATTTCAAAGCTGTATGTTTTCAAAGCTCTTGATTCAAGTCCTGATTCATCCACAGAACTTAACGATAGATAGACACGGGGTATCTCAACTGGACTCACCACGCAGGATTCTGAAGGGGTTATAGTTTCAAAAATTATATCGCTAAATAGGGGATCTTTACTCAACAAGAATCTTACACCTACTTGTGCGGGTTTGATGCAGAAAAACTTCATTGGTGTCGTGCCGTCGTAAATCAAGGAATCTTCTTGTCTTGTTGTATCAAGCACCGGAGATTCAGGGAGGTTTCTCGGCGGCAGAATTTTCTTTCCATAATAACATATGGTACCATTTCCTTCATTTACCAAATATGTAGAACCACCGGCAGACATTCTTACTGAACCTGACCACACCGATACCCAATCCCGGTAATATCTTTCTGTTTTAAACACAAATTCACCATGATTTGTCGATAGCGAACAGGAAGGAGTCGTTAATGATAGACTATCCTCTTTTGCACTGACTATTACCTTGCCTTCCTTTAAATGCAACTCAATGATTTTCTGGTCTTTGTTCAAGTTCTTAATCACAATATCAGAATTGGGTAGAATTTTGACTAACGTACGATTAAAATGGAGATTTACCCTCCCAAGCGTGTCGGTTATAATTCTATCATAGAGTGTAACATCACGAGAACCACTCAACGTGTCCGGCTCTGAAATATTAGGTTTGTGAATTAGGATTTTACCCTTGATGAATTCAAGACCTGCCATAGAAATGGGAGATAGAATTTTTATTTCTATACGATTATTCTTTGCCCTGCCTTCAGGTGTCCGGTTTGTGGCAACAGGCATTGAAGGACCGTAACCTTTATAGGTCAGGTTTGACTCCGGTACTACATGTTTTGATCTCAGATAATCACAAACTGCCTTTGCCCTTGCTTCTGACAAATGTTGTTTCTCTGCAGGTGTACCAACATTGTCGGTATGTCCGCAGATTTCAACCTTTGCCCCGGTCAATGCTAAAAATGTAGCAAGAGAATCAAGGCTGGGTAGACCATCTTCCGTAAGTTGAGTAGTTTCACCAGCGAATTTTACATAAGAAAGTGGAAAAATAATATCCTGACCAAAACCGACAAGAGAAAAAGCAGATAACGCCAAGATTATGAATTTCATGCCTATAATTATAATCTAAGAAAGAGTAGGTGTCAACAACAAAAAGTTATGTATTTTTTTCTGGTTTCGCCGTAGCTTTAGCGAAGGTGAACTCCTCGGGCAGGACTCGAACCTGCAACCCTCCGGT
>JBDRWH010000173.1:0-4008 GCA_039802325.1 Caldifarciminota bacterium | reverse complement strand
GCCTTATTTTATCCAGACAAAGATTTTTGTCAAGAAAAAAGTGTAGTACTTCTGGATACAGATTTTTACTACATTTACAAGGATTTGTATTTAAAATTTGTAGTAAATTTTTGTAGCATATTTTCAAAAATTTTTAGAAGAAAGAAATTAATGTTGATAACTCCAAGACTTAAGTGTAACAAGAAGAATATTAAAGGCAACCATGTACAATACAATAAAACGGGAAAAGATTGAAGAACGCTGACGGATATAAAGAGATTGTTATGTTATTGATAAAATCTCATATGGTCGAATAAATTCAATCTGGGTAGAATTCAACATTATCTTTTCTTTCAAGGCGAGATTAATTACATACGCCTTTTTCACAGGATAGGTTTTTATAAAACTTTGAAGACCTCTTGTTATTGAAGGTTTGGACATTTCCTGTGCTTTGATCTCAAGTGGAATTATATTGCCATAATAATCCTTCAGTACAAAATCAACCTCAGCCTTTTCTTTTGTTCGCCAGAAGTATATTGCTCCATTCCATCTTTTTGAAAATTCAGAATAGCAAAAGTTTTCCAACAGAGAACCTCTGTCACGGTGATTTTCAAAGTTAGTAAAATCTTTCAGAGCAAAGTTTCTGAACCCAGTATCAACATAATACACCTTGGGCATCTTGGTTAATTCTTTTCTTAAATTTGTCGCATAAGGTCGTACCAGTGATAGAATAAATGTATTTTCCAAGATTGAAAGATAATTCTCAAGCGTCCGATAATTCATTTTTATCGTCGTGCAGATTTCATGGAAATTGGCCATTTGACCAATCTGGCCGGCGAGTAGTGTAACCAACCTGTTGAAGGCAAAAGGATTCTTTATCCTCATAAATCCTATAATATCACGCTCTATATAACTTGAATAAATTTCTTCCAAAAGTTTTATCTTTTGCTCTTTATTTTCTTCAAGAACTATCCTGGGATAGCCACCAAAAACAATAAAATTATAAAGATAAGAAAGAATATGATTGTGGTGATAAGATGAAATCTTATCACTAGTGGACAAAATTTTAAACAAGGTTGGGTCCTTATGTTTTAGAAATTCAAAGAAAGAAAAAGGATATACTCGGAATATTCTTTTTCTTCCAGCAAGCGATTCTGAAAACTTTGATTTCATTTCAAGTGAAGAAGAACCAGTAACTACAAATTTCACAGGTAGTGTCTGATCATATATTCCTTTCAAAAAAAGTCCAGGATTTTCTAATCTCTGCGCCTCGTCAATAAATAGGTATAAATTTTTGTGAATCTTTAATTCATCTTCCAAGTATTTCAGAAAATCTGTCTGGCTGCTAAATAGAGCAAGGTCAGTCATCAAATCCAAATTGAAAATCTTTATCTTCTGAGCGGGGATATTCTGTTTTTCTATCATATGTTCTTTCAGCTGAGATAAAATCGTAGTTTTCCCGGTCTGCCTCGGTCCGATAATTACAGTTATTTCTTTTTCTGAAAGACTACTAAGAATTGAAGGGAAAACATCCCTTTGGACGAAATTTTTATTCATACACTACAATTTTAGTCAGAATTTTATTGTTGTCAAGTACTTAATTTTTAGAATTACAGGAAATAAACCGGTATGGACATTTGAACGAGTTGATAGTCTAGCTTGTGAATTTGTTTCGGTTCTCACATACCCTGCGGAAGTGATAACCCTGGATTGATATTGTTACAGCAGTTGGGAATAAAATAGGTTTTTTGAACAAAGTCCAGAAGAACAACCTCCAGAAGTATAATCTCTCTTTGCCTACAATACCAAGATACCAGATAGACCTGAAAAATGCCTTGAGATGGATAAAGCGAAAATAAACAGGCCGCAATCTTGGTGGATTAAACTCTCTTAAAAATCTCTTTGCCCGTTCATAATATTGTTTTGGAGAATAGATATTGGCAAGTACTTTCTTATAGCCATTGATCAACGTTTTGTAGTCCATTTTCGGAACAAAATTTATTGAAAAATCAGTGTTGTCACCGCTTGTTTCTTTTAGCAACCTGCCTTCCGATTTTAGTCTTTGAAATAGTTTCGAACCCCTACCCGCATTGAGCAAACCCACCATTGCGGTGCTAATACCGGTGTTCTGAATAAACTCAGCAAGACGCACGAAGATTGACTCTGGGTCATTATCAAAACCAAGAATAAATCCTGCCTGGACCTCAATCCCATGGCTTTGTATATTTTTTATGTTCTCAACCAGGTCTCTTCCCATATTACCTTTTTTGCCACATTCATTCAAACTTGCCTCGTTCGGAGTCTCAATGCCAATAAAAACAGTCTGAAAACCTGCTTTTACCATTAAATCCATAAGTTCATTATCATCAGAGAGGTTAATAGAACATTGAGTAGAAAATGTAAATGGATATCTTCTTTCTGACATCCACTTAATAATTGCAGGTAATACTTCTTCTTTTAATTTCTTCTTGTTACCGATAAAGTTGTCATCAACAAAGAAAACCGCATCCCGCCATCCCCAATTATATAGTGCATTGAGTTCATTTATGATTTGTTCCCTCGTTTTCGTTCTTGGTTTGTGTCCATTAAGTGCAGTGACACTACAAAACTCACAATCAAAAGGGCAACCCCGTGAATATTGAATAGACATAAGGCTATATTTTCTCTTATTAACAATTTTCCATAAAGGGATCGGGGTCTTCGTAATATCTGGAAAATCCTTCTGCTGATAGATATGTAATGGTTTGCCATTTCCCAAATCATTAATAAATTGTGGCATAATATCTTCAACTTCACCCAGAATAAGATGGTCAATATCATCAAAAGACTGATATTCTGTAGTAAATAATGGCCCACCTGCAACGGTCTTAACGCCTAATTTTTTACAGCGCTTAATGAGTGCCTTAGCTGACTCTCGCTGTAATGCCATACCACTTATAAAGACATAGTCAGCCCATTTGATATGTTTGTCTTTCAATCTTGTGGTATTCATATCAATGAATCTCTTTTCCCAATCTTCAGGCAACATTGCGGCGACGGTTAACAAACCAAGCGGTGGCGATGCGGCTTTCTTGGAAATAAATTTTAATGCGTATTTAAATCCCCAGAAGGTTACCGGGAATTGTGGATAGACAAAAAGGATTTTCACTAATATCCCCAGACTTCCTGGAGATATACGGTTCTTCTACAGGATGGACACAAAAATCTTAAATGTTCACTACGGTATGGTGGTGGAGAAGGCATTTTGGGTATCGCCTCCTCACCGAATTCTTGTGATAATACCAAAAATAGATTGGGATTGGCATAGGCAAGTTCGCCAACCCGGCGTGCAATCCATAATAGATGCGCCCTTGTAGTAATTACCTCACCACACCGTTCACACAAAATCAATTCTTTCTCAATCGCATTCTCATAACCTTCTTTCTTGATCTGCGCCAGGTCATATTCCTGGGTGTGATATATCCCCTCTTTTGTTGTGCAATATGCAACACACTGACCACAATATATACATCTCTCCTGATAATGAATTTCCCGGCGAATCTTTCTGATTTTATCATCAATCTGGGCACGGGCATTTGCCGGACATACCTCAACGCAGGCACCGCATAAAATGCACTTGTCAAAATTGAACTCTATCTTTCCCCGAAATCTTTTCGCAGCGGGCGAAGGTTTAAACGGAAATTTACTTGTATAAGGACCTTTAAATATCGCCCTTATTGCCTCACCAAGTTCCCTTAATTTTGGCTTACGCATCTTGCCTCCCGGATATTCTTGCAAGGCTAAAGCCTTGCCCTACATTATTTTTCTTATTCACCCTTATTCTCACCTCTTAACCCTTTTTCTTCTATCTGCTCTCCACCCAACCTCTCAGCACCGTATCTATCAATGATTGATTCTTTCCAGAGTTTTATTCCATAATGGAGCGAACCTTTCAGTATTGCATGGGCACCCACAGGATTGGTCAAAAGCAAGAATACACCACAGATTAACGCCTTTATACCCGTCTGGGAAAAGCCATAAAGCAAGAAT
>JBDRWH010000172.1:0-4024 GCA_039802325.1 Caldifarciminota bacterium | reverse complement strand
ACCCATTTACCCATTTATATTATACTGAAAAAGTGCTTATCCTTATTTCATGGTCTGTACACAATTGGTGTTTTTTCTTTTTCAATTTTCTTCTGCACCAGTTCCATTTCTTCAATGAGAACTGCCGGGGCAACAATAGAGACAGGATATTCATCACCATAATCACTGCGATATACAGAATTGTATATATATTCTTTTTCTCCGGTGGCAACAATGTCTTTCAAAATCCCGGGTGAAACCTGAGAAAACTCCAGACCTGTAATCAACTCTAAAGAACCGGTGTTTATGTCAAATTTATACATGTTCACTGGTGAAGATAATAGCGGTGTCTGCTTTGTCCTTGCCTGATAGATTCTTCTATATCGCTCCATCGAATTCTGAGGAGGTGTAGTTTCTAAGTTTGTAATAATAATCGCATAATCATTACCATAATCCTTTGCCAGGGTTTTTAACTTTTCTGCAAGCTCTATTTCACTTAATCTTTGTTTAGAACTAATCATCAAATTACTCACAAATCCTATATATCTCGAGCAATAGGTTTCGTCATAATACCTTGCATGACCATTAGTTTCCCTTATTTTGTTTACCGGTGTCCTGCTCATTAAGAAATTTATCAGTTTGCCATCCCTAACAAGTTCAACTCTTTCAGATTTTACGCCCTGCTCATCTATTGAAAAACCACCAATTAATGGAACACCACTACGTTCTCTTAAACCCGGGTCATCATATACAGAAATAAAATCTGGTAATATCCGTTTGTTAAGACGATTGGCAAAAACACCAAAATTCGCCTTTGGAATATTTCTCTCAAGCATTTCGCTTTCAATCACTGGTTGTCTTACACCACTTACCCCCTTGCCGAGGATCTGCAAGAATAATTCACAGGACGCCTGCCCGAGAAAAAGGACTGGTCCTGAATAACCTTCTTCTTCATTCTTTGCATCAACCTTCATCATCAATGTCTCTGTCCAGGCATTGATTGATTTTTCAATCGCTACAAAATCTAAATCTTCAAGACCCTGACCATAAAATCCAGTGAAATCTTCAATAATCTCACCGGTCTTTGCCTGCACCTTTGCTTTCACTTCAATACCTGCAATATATTCCTGCCGGACATTTTTTGCCCCATCGCTATCTAAGAAATATTGATTAGCGTATCTCAGTATCAACCTTACATTTGACTCAAAAATTGAACTATGACCTTTGAAAATTCCTGAAAGTCTAACAACCTTTTCATTCAGTTGGTTTATATCATATTTAATTGAAGCAATCGGTTCAATAAGCGAACAGGGTGCGGTTTTTGTAAAATCAGGGATTGTATCTATAGCCTGTTTATTCTGGTAATAAGCTTTTTTACGGGCAATCCTTTCAAGTGCCTTCTTGTATGTACCATCGGTCACGAGCCAGATCGCCTGTCTTAAAGCGAAATATTCATCTTCAATCGGTAAATCAACCCTCTCTGCTTCAATTACCCTTGAACCCGAAGTCTGACAGATAAAATTGCTATTATCTAATTTATAATCACCTACTCTTAAATCAACAAAAAGTTCGCGCCTCTTTGATTCATCACTTGATAATAATCCACCGAATGATGCCTTTATTTCGATTTCATTAATATCCTTAACACGATAGGCAATATAATATGGCTTTGCCTGATTTTCCAATTGTAATTCTGCAATACTTCTCTGCATTTCATCCTGCAATGCCCGGAACACAATATCTTTTTCTATTGTCTCTGATGAAAAACAAACGATCGGCGTAATTAGCATAATCAATGAAAAAACGAGCATCCCAACCTCAACCAACTGACCACTCTTTTTTTTGAAATTTATCATTTGACATTTGAAATTTATGTTCTTCATTTTTTTCTCCTATCTTGATGGCCCGGCCGGTGCAGGCAAGATCGGTGGTCTATCCTGCCCTTTTGCCTTTTTCTCTACTTCAATTTCAGAAACCAGGATTGAAGGAGCAATTGCTGAAACCGGTACCCAGCCTGACTCTGCACCACAGGTTCCATTGAATATTCCATAATCATTACCTGTAAGAATAATCTTTGAAAGCGAAAGCAGCGGTGTTCCAACAATGTCAACACCCCTCACAACTTCATCCGGTCTGCCATCAACATAAACCCTTTTCACCAATAATGGAATTACCTTAAAGGTTTGTGGACCCTCCCTGCCCGTTGTAGTAAAACCACCGGAAATGTCATAAAACACCAATCCATAAGGTTTATTCTGTTTTTTACACTCCTCAATCAAGGCATTGCGTAATCTTTCGTAAGAGACTTCATTGCCTGATTTTATATATAAAACACCCTGGCGTGCTACAACCCTTCTTCCATACTGTCTTCTGCCATGACCATTTGAAGAAGGGAAATTTGCGATCGGTGACCTGCTCATTAGAAAACCTTTTAATATTCCATTCTCAACAATTGTCGCCTTCTGCCCCCTTACTCCCTCATCATCAAATAGATAATGTCCATTCAAATCCTTATTTTCAAATCTCTCCATTGTTGGATCATCATAGACCGATATGAAATCGGGCATTATTCTTTCGTTTAATTTCTTTGTAAATGTCTGACCCTCAAATTCACTCTTCTGTCTGTGTCCTTCAATCCGATGTCCAAAAATTTCATGGAAGAATACACCACAGGCGCGATTCATCATAATTGCAGGACCTGAATATGGTTCAACCATCGGTGCATTCTTCAAAGCATATAAACTTTGAATCAAAGAATCAGCATAACTTTTTAGCACCGGATCATCAGGCAGATTATTCTCATTTCTAACAAACACTGGATATGAAAGATAGAGTTCCATCCCATCATCTGCCATTGTTTCAGCATAGATATTTAGATAATAGCCTATTTTATTGTGGAATAATTTCGTCCCTTCAGTATTCACAAGGTATTTAGACAGTGAATTCGCACGGAGTGTAACACGGGAGTTATATATCCAGGGATAATCCTTGAAAACACTTGATAGTTTACGAAGGCGCTCTTTCCATAATGCTCCATCAAAACCAATCGTGTCACTGGTACCTGTATACACTATCTTCGGTGCAATGCTGAAATCAGGCGATGTATCTGATTCTGATACCTTTACCTGTCTTTCATTGAGTATTTTTATATATCTTTCCTGTGCAGACTTAAAATTTTTATCAGTCTCTGCCCAGAGTAACAATCTCAATGCATCAGAATTATTGTCAATTGGAACTTCAACGGGTGAAGACCACCAATCATATTCCTCAGCACCTCTGATTTCATGTGTATTATCAAGATTGTACGAACCGATTCGAACATCAACATCAAGATATCGATGCCTTGATTCAGTTTCATTGGTTATTGCGCCCAATGTTGCTGAAATCATTATTTGGTGTTCATCCATAATTTCATACTGCAGAAAATATAATGGATAAGGTTTCTGCTTATTCAGAATCCTGTAAGAACGATTCAATTCATTTACCATTGTATTAAGAATCAAATGGTCTGCGAATCCTGTACTAAAAATAATCAATAGTGAAACAGCAAGGTATTTTTTCATAAAATAGCCTCCTTAATATTTCCGCAACTTCATTATAGACTACATCTCTTTGAAGTCAAGGACCTTTCAAAGCAGAACATGACGGTCTTATTAAACAATTCTCAACAATTCAGAAATGTCTTCAGGACCTTTAACTTCGTGTATCTGCATTCCCTGTTCTTTCGCAGGTAGAAGGTCAACATAATATCGGTCTCCAACCATCAGACATTCTTCTGGCTTTACCTTTAATTCTCTTATGATAAGCTTAAATATTTCAGGATCAGGTTTTATCAATCTGAAACTTTCGTAAGTATAGATATGATCAAAGAGATTTTCAATGTCAAGCTTCTTCAAAATCCTTTCAGTCTGAATCCTGTTGTTGTTAGTAAACACAGCAAGTTCAAATCTTTCTTTCAATCTTAACAGAACTTTTCTTAATTTTTCATCTTTCTTTAAATAGTCACCCGCATCAAAAAAATTTATGTTTTCTCTGTGCCATTCTT
>JBDRWH010000171.1:0-4025 GCA_039802325.1 Caldifarciminota bacterium | reverse complement strand
GTTTTATCTTGAAATCATTATCCTGGTCAAAAAAAACGAATTTGATGCGGTAATCATTGTATCTTTTCTTATATTTATTGATTGCCTCCAATAATAGTTTTAGATCACCAATCTCCTTTTCCAGAGCACTCTTACAGCTTAATATTAACATGCGCATAGAAAATTATAGTGAAATTTTTTCTCAAGTCAACATTCAGGTTGAATTGCCCCCTTGACAAAAATGAAATTCTGATTATAATAAGTCATAATTGACTATGTGAGATTTCTAAAATGAAAGGAGGTGATTGCGGAACCTTAAAAAGGTGTGCAAGGGCTTAGCGGGTGTGCCCGGGAACATCCGACGGGTGCATAACGGCTGAATCCGTTTGCATCCGTAAGATTCTGTGTTAATTTATTTCTGTATAGCAGAAAAAAAGGAGTAAAAAATGAAGAGAATAATGTTTGGTTTAATTGCCTTTGTGGCAATGATGGTTCTTGCTGGTTGCGGCGGTGAAGCTGAAAAACTCGCCGCACCAGAGATTGTTGCAACTATTATGGATGAGGCTTCAGTAACCGTTGTGTGGAATGAAGATACAACAGTCACCCAGAATGCAGACTTCAGCGGCTACAATGTCTATGTTTATACTGATTCATCTGCACTCTTAAGTGCAGATGGCGAAAGCCTTAATGCTCATAACGCAACAGTTATCACAACCAACTCCTATACTGCCACAGGTCTGAGCAAGGACAGTATCTATTATATCCAGGTCAGGACTGTAAATACTGATGACAAGGTTGGCGGTTACAATACTGACGTTCCCTTTGTCAAGGCTTCCCCAAGACCTGAGTTTACAGTCACCATGAGTCTTGAACTTTATCCCAACAATCTGAATGAAGATAGCTGTGGTCTGAGATTTGAAACCGGTGCGATAATCAACGAAACAAATGGTGAATTTCCAAACGCAGATGTATTCTTTGAAAGATTCATAACTGGCACTGCTGAAACGCTTCAGGTAAACTCTGCTTCACGCAGACCAAACGGCAGAACCACACTTATGGTCAATCTTGGTCAGGCAGATTTTGACAGTGTTTCAACTGTAAACCCATCAGATGTAACAGAAGACCATGTACCATTTGTAGTGGGTGATTTAATCGCATTCAAAACCGAAGAAGGAAACTATGTGAAATTGCATATTGATGCCTACGACTCTACCGCAGCGAAAGTGGATATAACCTATGCATATCAGGATAATGCGAATTTCCCATACTTCTCACCTGGAAAGTAAGAAATACTCGTGAGAAAAAGGGGCGGCTCTGCCGCCCCTTTTTTTATTGAATCTCCAGTTACTAATCCGACTCTATTTTCCTTTTATCAATGAAAATGCCTCTGCCCTGGTTGCAGTTGATTGCATTACACCGCGAATTGCTGAAGTCACAGTAAGGGTTCCTGGTTTTTTCACGCCAATCATTGATAAACATAAATGTTCTGCCTCAATTACCACAAGCACACCCATTGGCTTCAAATTTGCCATTAAGAAATCAGCAATTTCATGAGTTAGACGCTCCTGGAGTAATGGCCTTTTTGCCATTACATCAATAACCCGCACCAGACTTGAAAAACCGGTGACTTTGTTTTCTTTTGGAATGTACACTATGTGTGCCTTTCCAAAAAATGGCAACAAGTGGTGTTCACACACCGAATAAAAAGGAATGTCCTTAATCAAAATCATTTCATCTTCGTTTTTCGTCTTGTAAGTTTTCAATTCTTTTCTGGGGTCCTGTTTTACACCAGAAAATATCTCTTCATACATTTCTGCAACACGCCGGGGTGTATCTTTCAAACCATCGCGATTCAAATCCTCACCAATCGCCTTGAGAATGATCCTTACTGCGTGTTCAATCTTTTTCCTATCCATTATTATCTTCCCTTCTCTTCTTCACCCCTCTTTTCCCCTCCTCGCCCTTCTTCCCCTTTTGCCTTCTTGCCCTCTTGCCCTCTTGCCATCTTTAGCCCTCTTTCGCCTTTTTTAGCCCTATTATCTCATCTATCTCATCACCGTTCAGAATCTCTTTCTCCAATAATCTATTGGCAAGCAACTTCAGTTTATCAATATTGTTTTTGATTATCTCTTCCGCAATCGCTTCTGCTTTTTTTATGATATTCTTTACTTCCTCATCAATCTCCCGGGCAGTCTGCTCAGAATAATCCCTGTGCATTCCAATTTCTCTTCCCAAAAATATCTCTTCTTGTTTTTCACCATAGGTGAGTGGACCAAGTTTTTCACTCATTCCCCATTCGCAGACCATTTTCCGGGCAAGTTTTGTTGCCTTTTCAATATCATTGCCTGAACCTGTAGAAAGGTCTCCGAGCACAAGTTTTTCTGCAACCCTGCCTCCAAGCATAAATGCAAGCTGATTGAAACAATAGGTCTTTGAGTATGTGCGTCTTTCATCAATTGGCAATGCCTGGGTAACGCCCAGTGCCATTCCCCGTGGTATGATCGTTACCTTGTGTATTGGATCCATCCCGGACAAATATTTTGATACAAGCACATGACCACACTCATGATATGCGGTGAGTTTCTTTTCATCTTCAGAAATAATCAGACTCTTTCTCTCCACGCCCATCAGTATTTTGTCTTTTGCATCTTCAAATTCCTGCATACTAATTTTGTTTTTGTTTCTTCTCGCAGCAAGCAAAGCAGCCTCATTACACATATTTGCCAGATCCGCACCAGAGAATCCTGGAGTTCCCCGGGCAAGGATATCAAGATCAACATTTGCATCAAGTGGTGTGCGTCGGGTGTGGACTTTCAATATTCCGAGTCTGCCACGGACATCAGGTCTATCAAGCACCACCACCCGATCAAACCTTCCTGGTCTTAGCAAAGCTGGATCAAGAATGTCAGGACGATTTGTTGCTGCCATTAAGATTATTCCCTCATTGACTTCAAAGCCATCCATTTCTACAAGCAATTGGTTCAGTGTTTGTTCCCGCTCGTCATGTCCACCACCAAGACCTGCACCCCTCAACCTTCCGACCGCATCAATCTCATCTATGAAAACAATGCACGGAGAATTTCTCTTTGCCTGATCAAACAAATCCCTTACCCTTGAAGCACCGACACCAACAAACATCTCCACAAAATCTGAACCGCTGATAGAAATAAATGGAACACCCGCTTCACCAGCGACTGCCCGTGCCATTAAAGTCTTGCCAGTCCCAGGAGGTCCAAGTAGCAAAACACCTTTGGGAATTCTGCCGCCCAGTCTGGTGAATTTTCTCGGTTCTTTCAAAAACTCAATGACTTCCTGTAATTCCTGCTTTGCCTCTTCTACGCCAGCAACATCGCTGAAAGTTGTTGACGGTTTGTTTTCAAGCACAATTTTCGCTCTGCTTCTGCCAAAACCCAGTGCCCGATTCTGTCCTGACTGCATCTGTCGCAAAAACAAAAACCATATGCCAATAAGAACCAACCAGGGTAGTATACCAATAAGAATATCCATCCAGCTTGAACGCTGTTTTGCAACTATCTCAACATTATACTTGATAAGTTCATCAGTAAGTTTTGAGTCTTCAAAGGGTATCAAGGTAGAAAATTCATTATAACTTTTGCCTTCATAAGGTATGGGCGTGCGGAAACTTCCTTTGATTGAGCGCTCTGTGATTGTGACCTTTTCAACATTCCTGATATGGAGTTCCCTTATAAATATTGAATAAGGAATGCTAACTGCCCTTCCTCCCTGACTTGTAAAATATTGCACACCAAACCAGACAAGGATAACTAATAAGGTCCAGATTATAGCTGTCTGCCAGGCGCGACTTTTTTGCGGTTTCTTATTTAGCATTATAGACTCCAATGTACTTCAAATTTCTGTATTTCTTATCATAATCAAGCCCATATCCAACAACAAAGACCGTAGGGATATTAAACCCTACATATGTAAGCGGAACTTCTATTACACGTGCATCCTTCTTATTCAGAAGTGTACACACTGCAATACTCCTGGGATTTCTGGTTTTTAGATTATTTATTATATAATTT
>JBDRWH010000170.1:0-4044 GCA_039802325.1 Caldifarciminota bacterium | reverse complement strand
TTAGAAATATGGAATTGAAACATCTTAATTTATGCAAACATCAAATGCAGGAAATTCTCTAATCTTTTGCGGGTTTCTCAACATTGTATATTCAATAAACATCTCCTTAAGTTATTTTTTTCTGTTGTTGATTCAATTTTGCCTCAAGTTCCTGAATTTTCTCCACCAGTTTTTCTTTTTCTGCTTCTTTTTCTTTCTGAGCAATACGCGTGAGCATTGCGAAAGCAATTGCCATTAAGATGATTGCCCAGAATGGTGTGAACCAGTCAAAGATTTTAAAAATATTGAAGAGCAATGCCAGGACTCCTAACAAAAACAAGATAAATGCCCATAAAGCCATAAAACCCCCTTTGCTTTCAGAACTTGCCAGGTGATGAATTATAATCCATTATGAATTCCTGTCAAGTCTTTTAATAGACTTTCCTTATCGTAGCATATAGAGTAAGATAACATTTATAACATAAACCGAGACAATCAGAATTGCATCCACGGAAAGAGGTAAAAGTTTCTTTTCTACACGGTAGGTCAGACTTATTGTTACAATTGCTGTTATCACAATCGCTGATATAGCAGAGATTATGTGATTTTGGCTCACAGAACAAAGAATTGGACCGTTTGTATACAAAATGTCAGCAAATCCCAAAATAGCAATATTAAAAATAGTGCTACCCATTAGATTTCCCATTGCCAGATCAACAGCCTTGCATTTCAGTGCACCGAAACAAACCACTGCTTCGGGTAAAGAAGTTGAAAGGGCAATAAAAATGTTACCGACAAAGGTCTGCCCGAGTCCTGTCAGTTCAGCAATACCATCACCAATCTTGGGCAAAAATATTGCTGCACCAATGACTAAAAAGGCGTTTATGACAAATAGACATATCGCCCTTTTCAGTGGTATATCAGGATAGAGTTCAGCGTCTTGTTTAGGTGTTTCGTTATTAATTAGTTTCCTTTCATATTGGTAGGTCAATCTCAATGCGCTGAGATATATAAGAATGGAAATTATACTGTTTATGCCGATCCAACCAACGACGGGCATATGCCTGTTCAAGAATATTGCAACGATTATCACACTCAATTGTAGTATACCAAAGCTTCCTGATATAATATGACCGGTCTGGGCAACACTTGATATTGGTGCCTTGTGATATAAGAGATCAAGAAAGGCAATTATTAATAGATTAAAAACACAACTTCCAATTAAATCACCTGCTGCAATATCTGGAACTCCAGCATAAGTCACAGAGGCAATACTATTTACCATTTCTGGCAGGGAAGTTATTGAAGCCACTAAAACAAGACCGATCCAGGTTCTGCCAAGCCCGGTCTTTTCTGCAATTACATCACTGTATAATGAAAGTCTGGTACCTGCAAAAAATATGATTCCAGCGCAGAGGAAAAAGCTAATGAACAGAAGCATAGAATATCAGACCTTGAATCTTATCAGGATAATGTCACTATCCTGGACAATATATTCTTTGCCTTCAATCTTTGTAAAACCCTGTTCATGGGCATTGGCAAAACTGCCTGCTTTCAGTAAATCTTCATAGCGTAAAATCTCTGCCTTGATAAATCCCTCTTTCAGATCGGTATGAATCTTACCTGCTGCATCAATTACCTTTGTTCCAGATCTTATCAACCAGGCACGCGATTCTTCACCCTTGATGGTGAAAAATGTTATCATTGACAACTGGTGCAGGCATAGTTTTAATAGACCAGTTATACCTTCTGGCTCTAATCCTGCGTCCTTTCTTAATTCTATTTTTTCCTGTTCGCTGAAACTTAGAATATCTTCTTCGAGTCTTACAGAAATTCTGTAGCCCGGAAAATCTGTTTTGAATTTTCCGTCTTCGTCAAAGTTCAACACAATGATTTCAGGTATAGATGTTAATAAGGGTAAATCCTGAATTCTTTCTTTTGGTATCTGTGCCTTTTCAAGGTCTATTTTTATTCTATTTAAGATTTCAAATTCTTCTTTTGCTTCAAATTTCTTCTTTATTTTGTCCAGTCGCCTTTCTGCAATCTCCAAGTCTGCAAGAAATAATTCGCTCCGCACAATGTCATAATCCTTTTTGGGGTCAATCTCCATATCGGTGTGTGGGATATCCGGGTCAGGAAAACATCTCAAGATATGGAGAACAAGGTCAACATCCCGTATGTGAGATAAAAATTTATTACCCAGTCCTTCGCCCTTTGATGCACCTTTTATCAAGCCGGCAATGTCAACAAAGTCAATGTGTGCATAGGTTTTCTTTGGTGATTTTGTTATTTCTACAACCTTATCCAATCTTTCGTCAGGTATTATCACCACTCCTACATTTCTTTCTATTGTGGTAAATGGAAACTTGGCAACCTGTGCATTTGCCTGGGTCAAGAGATTGAACAGACTTGATTTTCCGACATTGGGCAGACCAATAATTCCAATCTTCATACAATAATTGAATTATAACGAGTTATTACAGAAAGTCAATGCATCGAGTATTTTATGGCTATTTTGATGAGAATTTGCAGTTAGCTAATACCGGTTAGATAATAATATTGACAGAAATTATTTTATATGTATAATAATCTATGGATGCGGCGGGGTTTAAAGAGGTCTATGAAACGATGCAGAAAAATATTGAAGAAATCAAAACGACCTCAAACAGATTGGATAAATATAGCCCTGAGGACCAGATTAAATTGTGCGAGAAAATAAAATATCTTTTCTATGGTCTAGCAAAAACCCTTGTTGATATTGGTAACAAGATAATTGTTGAGAATGATTATCGCCAGCCATTGAATAATGCAGACGTGTTCATCAGCCTTGCTGAACATGATATAATCAATTCTAATCTTGTCCCGGGAATCAAAAAAGCAGTTCTGATCATACCCAAAGTAATGCAGAGCAATACCCAGGAGGTTTTTTCAATTATCAAAGAAAGTATGGAATCAATATGCAAGTGTCTTGATTCTTTTGCAGTGTATTATGATTTGAAGGATAAAGGTTTATAACTTGAGAATATTTTTTTCAATTGCAATCTTTATTTTCGGTTCAGCAATCGGTAGCTTTCTAAATGTCCTGATCTACAGAATTCCAAGAGGTCTCTCCATTGTGACCCCGCGTTCGTTTTGCCCACATTGTAAAAAAACAATAAAATGGTATGAAAACATTCCGATCTTGAGTTTTATCTTTCTTGGCGGAAAATGCAGTCAATGCAAGACGCCGATTTCTATCCAGTATCCAGTGGTTGAATTACTAACCGCATTGCTCTTGTTCTGGTCGTTTATGAGGTTCAATTTTCGTATTGATTTCTTTTTTATTTCGCTCTTTTTCGTACTGCTGATCGTGATATCGGGTATTGATTTTACCCACCAGTTAATTCCTGATATTTTCTCAATACCAGGGATAATAATCGGACTTGTATACCAATTTCTGAATCATAATTTTTTGGTTGGATCGGTTGGAGCATTATTTGGTGGTGGACTTATTCTGCTTATAAGGGTTATTGGTGGCTGGGCATATAAAAAAGAAGTAATGGGAATGGGTGATGTATATCTGGTCGCATTGATTGGTGCGTTTGTGGGATTCCCGTTGATAATTCCTGCAATATTCATTGCAGCATTGATTGGCACGATCTTCGGAATAATATATCTTGCTATCACACATCAGAATAAGGATAACCCCATACCATTTGGTCCATTTTTAAGTGCGGGTGGTATAATTGTCGTAATATTACACAATCAGATTATACAGTTTTTGAGAAACCTGGGTATTTATTTCTGATGTATTTTTCTTGATTTCAAAAGTTTTTCCAGAGGAGAAGTATTTACAACATCATCTTTTTCAAGCCAGCCCCTTCTACAGGTTGCAACCCCAAATTTGAGCCACTCCAATTCCTCTACGCCATGGGCATCTGTGCCAATACTCACTTTCACACCAACTTCTTTACATCGCTTTAGATTTATGTCGTTCAAATCCAGCCGGTCAGGATAGGCATTGCATTCTAAATAGGTCTTTGTCTCGGCTGCTTTTTCGATCACCTTTTCTATATCAATTAGATA
>JBDRWH010000169.1:0-4064 GCA_039802325.1 Caldifarciminota bacterium | reverse complement strand
TTTTCTATGAGTACAAGGTAGATAAGGTTTGATGAGTAAACACAAAATAGGTATTTATTGAGTGCCGCATGGTGGTTGTCGGTTGCGAAAAGCGAAACGGTTTCGTTAGTAGTTTTCGTTTTATTACTCACGAAGACGATTGACTAAACGTTTTTCCAAACCGTTTAACGAAGGACCATGTTTTAGCCCCTGTAGCTCAGCAGGATAGAGCAGCGGTTTCCTAAACCGCAGGCCACCCGTTCAAATCGGGTCAGGGGTATTTAGGAGTACCATGAGAGATATGAAGCGAGGTGTGAAAACTGAAGATTCATTCCAGCGGACAATGGAGAAAGTTATTAAATTTGTTGTCCGGCATCGAGAAACAGCAATATGGGTTGGTGTTGGTGTCATAGTTGCGGTTTTCGCTATTGCCTATATGGCTTTTCCTAAGGATACTGTAAATCCTGAGGCGGAAATGACCTATACCCAGGCGATAAATTTGGTAAATATGGGAAAACTCCAGGAAGCGGAAGGCTATTTTCTGCAATTAGCTGAGAAATATGGTAATACCAGACCTGGGAGACTTGCTTATTATTACCTTGGCGTATTGAACTATCACACTGCTCGATTCAATGAGGCGATTGACTATTTTGACAAATTTCTTTCAAATGAAAAGAAAGATCCTTTGTTAACGCCATCAGCACAATTTGGTGCTGGGTGTGCAGCAGAAGGATTAAAAGATTATGAGCGTGCCTTGCAGTATTATGAACGGGTTGCGGGGAATAAAGATTCCCACTTCTACTTTTTGGGTATGCTCTCCTGGGCAAGGGTGAACGGAATTTTAGGAAACACTGAGAAGGCACAGGAAATTCTGAAGAAGCTTTTAGAGCAAAATCCGCCGCAGGATATCCTCAGTGATGCAAAATTCTATTTAGGATATTTTAATAAGTAATGCTCATTGAGGTTCTTAAGAATAATCTTAGGTGTTTAGAATTTTGAGTATATTCCATTTATGAATAATTTTTCGGTTGCATTTTTGTGGCATTTTCATCAACCGATCTATTCAACACCGGATAACAAAATTCTTCCCATGCCCTGGGTAAGACTGCACGCAATAAAAGATTATCTGGATATGCTGAGAAATCTCCAGCAATTTCCTGAAATTCATGCGACTTTTAATTTTACCCCATCCCTGCTCATTCAGATCCAGGACTACAAAGAAGGTAGTTGTACTGATCGTCAGTTTGTCTTGTTCAAAAAGCGTGCAGAGGATTTGACTATTGAAGATAAAGTTGAAATCCTCAAAGATTTTTTTCTTGCGAACTGGGAAGAAATGGTTGAACCCTATCCAAGGTATTTTTCACTTTTGATGAAGAGGGGCAAGAAATTAGTACCTGAGGAACTCATCAATGTTGCCCAGAATTTTACGGTTGAAGAATTCCGGGATTTGCAAATATGGGCAAATCTTACCTGGATCGATCCCCTTTTTCGGGATGAAATAAAGGAATTGTATCAGCGCGGGAAGAATTTTCGCGAACAGGATAAAGAAATTATTATCAATTTACAGAACAAAATTATTGGAAACATATTTGATGAATATAAGAATGCGGTGCAATCAGGCCAGATTGAAATTACCACATCGCCGCTGGCGCATCCGATATTGCCTTTGCTGATAGATAGCAATCTGGCAAAGGTTTCAAATCCTAATCTTGATATTCCTTTTGAATTTAAACATCCTGAGGACGCCCGAGACCAGATACTGCAGGGGCTTGATGTTTTTGAGGAAATATTTGGTTTTAGACCTCATGGTCTCTGGCCCTCAGAAGGTAGTGTGTGTCAGGAGTTAATTCCAATCTTATCTGACCTTGGGATTGATTGGATTGCCACTGATGAAGAAATTCTCGCCCGCTCCATAAATGTGTCATTCAAGCGAGATGAAAATGGAATCCCCAATCATAGCCAGTTGTTGTTCAAACCGTGGAAATGCGGGAATGTGAAGATTTTTTTCCGTGACCATCTGTTATCTGACCGTATCGCCTTTGTGTATAATAGGTGGGAACCACAAAAAGCAGTAGATGATTTTGTAGGTCGGATAAAGCAGATTTCCCAGTCTTTTTCTCCAGTTGATAAGTTTATTGTACCTGTAATCCTTGATGGTGAAAATGCCTGGGAGTATTTCAAAAGTGATGGTAATGAATTTATCCAGCTACTTTATAAGACTCTGTCCATTGAAAAAATTTCTACGACGACATTCTCTTCATTCTTGAAAGACAATCCGGTTGCCAATGACTTGAAAAATATTTTTCCGGGTTCGTGGATTGGTGCCAATTTCAATATATGGATTGGTAGACCTGAAGACCATAAGGGTTGGCTGATTGTGAAAAACTTAAGAGATAAACTTACCGAAATGAAACTGACTGATAAAGAAATCTGGAGGCGTCTATATTTTCTTGAAGGAAGTGATTGGTTCTGGTGGTTTGGTGATGATTTTTTCTCTGTGACCACTGAAGTGTTTGACGAATTGTTCAGAAAGAACGCACTGTGGTTATACAAAAAACTTGGTTTAGAACCGCCGCATGAATTATTTGTTCCGATCAATCCCCAGACAGAATTTTATGTAACACAGCCAATCGACCAGATTTCACCTGTAATTGATGGAAGACTGACATTCTATTATGAATGGTACAATGCAGGATATCTGGATTTGAGAAGGATGGGTGGTACAATGCAGAGATTTGCTGGTTTATTTGCAATGGTCTATTATGGGTTTGATAAGAATAATCTTTATATTCGTTTTGATGTCTTGAATCAGGATATAAATCAGTACGAATATGAGATAGATTTTGAGAAACCCGCGGGCTTACGATTTGTCCTTGGAGAGGGACAAGAATTTGTCCATAAGATATCGGAAATTGGTGAGGTGGCAATACCATTATCACGACTAAAGTTAAGTGAGGAGAACTATCTTGAATTTGTTATCAAGGCGAGAGAAAAAGGTATTGAAGTTGACCGCACACCACTTTTGAAAGTTGCGATTACACAAAAAGATATTATCCTGAAAAACTGGACAGTCTGAAAGATTAAGTAATGATAAAGTTTTCTGCAAAAGATTTTCAATCAAAAGGAGTATTATTATGAAGAAAAAAATAATCCCTTTGTGCATTTACATCTTTTTTCTGATTTTTACTACATGTGGGAAAAAGGTAATGATCCCGCCGCGGATCAATCTGAAAGAACACGAAATCGTGGGAATGATACAATTCAAATGTTCAAATGAGGGAAAACTTGCTTCGCTTGCGACCCGAAGATTCAAGCAAGCAATTCGTGAAGACCAGGGTACGGTCAGAATTGTGGACCTGGGTACAGAGAAAGAGGTTTTAAGGAAAATTGGTCGTAACAAGCTTGACAAAGAATCTTTTCAGCTAATCGGTGAGAAATATGAGGTGAATACCATCTTTGTGGGCAATCTAAATATCTCTGATATTCGCCCGGATATAGACATTGGATTGGTTTTAAGGAGTATGAGTATCAATGCCGAAGTAGATGCAGAACTTGATGTTCAAATGATTGAGACAGAGACTGGAGCGTCATTATGGAATGGTTCTGCGAGTGCGACAAGACGAATTGGTGGTCTGAGCGTCATTGAAAGAAAATTTTTTACATTTGATGCTGATGATCCTGACCGAGCATATGGTGAATTGGTTGATGTGCTTGTGGATTACCTTTCCCGTGACTTCAGGGTGAGATGGGTGAGGCAGTAGAGCGTTATATCAAAGACCACACGGGCATCCAATCCCATAAACCATAGACCAAAGACTATACCAGCAGCCACGTCCACTAACCATAAACCATCTGTTAAAACATGGTTAGTAGGTTGGGGTTAAGAAGCTGGATTGGTTAGAAATAGAAATGCCTAAAATCCAAAATACCTAAACGCCTAAAACCAAAGACCATACCAGCAGCCATGCCCATTAACCATAGACCATCTGTTAAAAGATGGTTGGTGGGTTGGGGTTAAGAAGCTGGATTGGTTAGAAATAGAAATGCCTAAAATCCAAAATACCTAAACGCCTAAAACCAAAGAC
>JBDRWH010000168.1:0-4089 GCA_039802325.1 Caldifarciminota bacterium | reverse complement strand
GGTCTGAAAACCTGACCACCTTGGTTTCGATTGATGGACAATAACGGGGACCTATTCCTGTGATTCTGCCTGTATAAAGTGGTGAACGGTCAAGATTTTTCTTGATAATTTCATTTGTCTTTTCATTCGTTCGTGTAATGTAGCACGGTAATTGGCTGAATCTCAATTCCTTAGTCCTGAAGGAAAATGGCTCGGGTGGTTCATCACCATTCTGAATTTGCATTTTTGATACATCAACCGTATTTTTTGCAATCCTCGGTGATGTTCCGGTCTTTAATCTTCCCAAATTGAAACCAAGTTTTCTTAATGAATCACTTAAATTACCGGAACTCGGTTCGCCCAGTCTTCCGCCTGCATAGGTTTCCAATCCAATATGCATTAATCCTTTCAAAAATGTTCCGGTTGTCAGAATTATTGCCCGCGCAAGATATTCATTACCAAGGAAGGTTCTTACACCAATTGCGTGATCATTTTCCGTCAGAATCTCTAATGCTTCCTCCTGTTTGATTGTCAAATTACTCTGATTTGTCAGAATGCACATGGCAACTTCTTTATAACGCATACGGTCATTTTGCGTTCTTGGCGACCAGACCGCAGGACCTTTTGAACGATTGAGCATACGAAACTGGACAGCAGTTTTATCAGCAAGCACACCAATCACACCACCAAGTGCGTCAACTTCTTTTACCAGATGGCCTTTTGCCAGACCCCCTATTGAGGGATTACAGGACATCTGACCAATGCTGTCAATGTTAAGGGTCAAAAGCAGTGTGTTAAATCCACTGCGTGCACAGACCAAAGTTGCTTCAATACCTGCGTGTCCTCCACCAATAACGATAATGTCAAATTTCTCAGCGTATGCCACATATAATAATAAGGATAATCAGACAAAAATCAAGGGTTGGGCAAAACCTTGTTCACCCTTCTTTACCCTATTCACCCTTCTTCCTCCTTATTTTACCTTCTTCACCCCTTTCTAAATATGTTTTTCGTTATACGGTTTCGCAGCCTGTATTGGTAACTAAACCCCAAATCCCAAACAATAATTAAATTCCAATAATCAAACAACGGCGCATTAGCAAGCTAATGCACTCCAT
The DNA here is from genome assembly GCA_039802325.1 of Caldifarciminota bacterium. Classification (GTDB taxonomy): domain Bacteria; phylum Hydrothermota; class Tepidihabitantia; order SM23-42; family JAOAFX01; genus JAOAFX01. Next base: position 2,992 of record JBDRWH010000168.1, on the reverse strand, counting down.
TCCCCAATGCTCCGTTCCACCGATGCTCCGATACTCTAACCAACCTCCAACCAGGGGATCTCAAGAGAAATCAGGTGTAATAAGGGTGAATTAAGGGAAAAATCCTCTTTACCCCTCTTCACCCTTATTCTCCCTTCTTTACCCCTATCTCAGAAGCATTGCCTTCTCTACCTTCTTGAATTCGCCTGCCTCTAATCTAACAAAATAAACACCCGCAGGCAGTCTGCGACCAAGACCATCGCAAGCATCCCAAACCACTTGATACATTCCTGGGTTTTGCTCTTCTTCAACCAACACCCGCACAACCTGACCGAGACAATTGTATATCCGCAAATTGATTTTTGAAACATTCGGTATCGCATAGGTTATTGTCATCTGCCCCCTTGCCGGATTGGGTCGTGCAGAAAAAAGGCAATAGGTGAGTGGTATTCTGGCATCCCATTCACTCACCGTCATATAAGATACTTGACCATTAATTAGAGTAAATGTCCGATGATACCAGTTTCCCCAATTCTCGGCATTATCCTTTCCACGAACAAAAAGAGAACAGATATGAACTACTCCGGGCACATAAAATAATCTGATTGAAGCATTTACATCTTCCTGGACTTCGTCCCAGACACCATCAGAAACCTGCATCGGTTTTTCCCCGGTTGATTGAAAACCATGCTTGGCATAATAATTCGCTGCACTTATTAGACTGATGCCAGTCACTGAATCACTCACTACTGCAGTAAATGGTAAAAGCGTATCTCCTGGTGTAACAAACTTTGGATTATTTGCAACAATTATTGAATTGGGAATCACCTTCGGACCCAAGTGGTCATTCCCTGGAATATCTATCCTGAAATTACCTGTCTCAGCAATACCTTTTAACGAAGGATAAACATTCCTATCATTCACTGTAACCCGAATCCGGTATCTATTTCCATTCTGAATATTGCTCACATCCCATTGATACTGCCAAACCAATCCTGTATCCGCAACAATTGAATACCAGGTCTGACCTCCATCCGGTGAATATTCAATGTAGGTCGTGTCAATCTCTGCACCTCCATACCCAGTTGAATTCCAGGTAATAATTATCGGACTTGTAGTATATGTCGTATCCGCAATGGGCGAATTAATCACCACATCCGGGTGGTCATGGCCAATGAGCCAGATAAAGTGGTTGTTTAGAACATCAGGAAGTTTTGTAGTATCCATCTGGGTAATGGAAAATCCATTGAAGATCGTCCTTGTTCTGTGACCACCCCATACACCATTACCGATTGTCCCATGATTACTACCTGATTCCCACCTTACACCAATCCGTCCACCAATTGCTGAAGTCCACCGCCAGATTGGATTAGATGCTCCACCAGGGTCCCAACCATTCGCCGGTGTTGGAATTACATCAAATGAATCATACGCAGCACCAGCACGATGGGGTGTATAAGTTACAGGTGCGGTTGAATATGGTCCGCTTATTGGATCACCGCTTACCCCATATATATTGTAAGTTCCGGTTGCGGTGCCATCATATTTGTATCTCACCTGCATATAGTTCTTGCACCATGTTGTATCATATGCCTTAGTTGAACTGTTCTGCCACGCATGCCACAGAACATCGTGCGAACCAAAGGCAATCCTACCACCAAGTTCTTCATATCTCTTAATTGTCTCTTGCTGAACTGGAATAAACGGTGGGTATTCATCTTCATAAATGGAGAAAATTGCTTTATAATTCTTCATTATCTCACGACTCGGAGTATAACCGAAATGATCTGATGTTTCCCAGTAGTTGTAGTCCCAGCCACCTAATTCAGTTGCCCTACGAAAGCGTTCTCTTAATTCAGGAAGTGCTTGGCCATTAGGAACGGCATCGTTTTTCCCGTCGCAAAGGAGCACCAAGATATCAACACCGGTTTGTATCTCCGTGGTGAATGAGTAGTGCAAATTACCATTATTATCACGCACTATATTGCCACGAAAATCCTTTGATTCAACATCATAATAATAAGTGGTCTTCTCTTCCAGACCGGTAAGTCTAACACAATGGTGCAATACATAAGGGGTATCAACCGATACAACCTGATTCAAATTGCTTGGATTTGTTCCATAGTAAACCTTTGAATTTGACCCTTCGTTTGTATTCCAGCACACATCAACTGAAGTTGCATCAATATTCTCACAGTGGACATTTGAAATCACAAAATACCAGGCATCAACACCTGCCCAGACCTGAGAAATAAATAGGGGATTATTGTCCGTATATGAAACATAGATTGTATCACCCTGACAAACCGAGAGTTTACCATCATTATGAATCGCACCACGAAAGAGTAAAGGCATCTCACCTTTGAATACATAAGCACTCTCAGCAAATTCAATACATTTCAGGGTCTCGGGCTGGGTCTCAATATATTTACTCATTATCACGACACGCACTGTATCACGCACTCCAACTGTGCCATAATTCAAATCTTCAACCCTCACCCTCACTGTATCAATAATGAAATCATTCGCACGGTAAACAGGTTTATCAGTTTTAACAACCCCAGCAATCTCTGGTGCACTGTAAGTAATCACCAATGCATAAGGCTGTGGTCCGTAAGGCACATTTCTTGCCTCAACACGTACAAGCCAATCTCCCGCAATCGGAGAATTCACCCGCACACACTCCTCCACATTGAGTGTATCACGCATTGACGCATTTGGTACTGATTGGCCGCCAGAATACTGATTACCGCGATAGTATGTAGCACCAATCTGAACATACAAATCAAGGTCGTTAACAATCTGTTTGAGCACTGCTGGATTACCAGGACAATCAGTCCAGACAAGTGCAATCTTCAAGTTTGCGGAACCTGCAGGCACATTAAAATGAAAATCCTTTATCTCACCGGTAAGAACACCAATCGTATCATCAAAAAGCAACACTTTCCTTGTTTCGCCTTCAAAATATAAGGTCGAATCAAGGCAAATCCGTCCCCAACCGATATTATTATCT